>CAZBUF010000176.1:0-8399 GCA_964495025.1 uncultured Bacteroidales bacterium
TTTTAACAGATTCCCCTGAGAATGATGCGTTTATTGATCATATTGTTTCAGGAACTACAGATACTACTGAAGGACAAAACGAAAATCACAATAAGGAAAGAACTGAACAGTTTTATGATTCCTTAAAGGTAAAAGCAGAACAAAAGAAAATCACAAAGGAAATATTTGGACTATTAGTTAATCAGGAAAAAGAAAAAAATTTAAACAATTTTGAACAGACAAGTGAAACTCCGTATTTAAAATACAATAGCAGTATCATAAGAAGTATCAGGTTCAGGCAGCTTGAAGTCTTTGGGCCAACGGTTTCCGATACAACAAAAAAACCTTCAACATGGCTGGAGAAGACCGGAAATAAATTTCATTTCAAGACAGATGAAAAAATCCTGAGAAATAGCTTACTGATAGAAACCGGAGAAAGGCTTGATGCCGTTGTGCTTTCGGATAATGAGAGGGTTTTAAGGGATCTGCCATTTATTGAGGATGTAAGGTTTAATATTATTCCTAACACTCCAAATGCTGATACTGTTGATATTATTGTTGTAGTTAAGGAACGCTGGGCTGTTGGTTTTGGAATGGAGGTAAGCAGCATAAGTTCAGGTGAGTTCGGGATATGGAACAAAAATATTTTCGGGTGGGGGCATGAAAATCAGCACAATATTTTCTGGGATTCAAAGAAGACGCCATTTTATGGTTATGAAGGTATTTATAAAATAAACAATATTTCAGGATCTTTTATATCAGGTAACCTTCGATACTTAAAAAAATATGAAACCGAATATTACAAAATTGAATTTCAAAGACAGTTTTTTACTCCAAACATAAAATATGCAGGTGGTGCAATTATTGAAAGTAATGATACCAGGACAAATATTGAGCTTTTGGATACTATCCTTGAGGATAAGCCTGTTCATTATAATAAATACGAACTTTGGTTGGGCAGGTCATTTAATTTATCAGGAAGGAAAAATTATTTATCAAATAGAAGAACCAATCTGATGTTTTCCGGCGGCTTTAAAAGAATAGTATACTCTGAACGTCCGACTATTGCTGCTGACAGGCTATATAAATTCCACGATAAATATACCTTGCTTGGCAGTGCGGCAATATCCAGGCAAGGTTATTTCAGAAGTCATTTAATTTATGGATTTGACAGAACAGAAGATATACCTTTCGGGATATTACTGGAAGTAGTAGGTGGCATTGAATTTAGCGAGTACTATGAAAGGCCCTACATTGGCACCAGTTTATCGCATGGTACTTACTTATGGAGAATCGGGTATCTGTATAATCGTTTGGATATGGGAGGATTCTATCATAATAATACATTTGAACAAAATGTTGTTGGTCTTACTTCGAAGTATTTTACACATCTGATAAGTATAGGCAGATTTAAGTATAGATTTTTTGCGAATGCCAGCTACAAAATTGGAATAAACAGGTATGAAGACGAATTCATTAGTATTGAGAACAACCAGGGCATACATGGCCTGACAAAAAGTGATCAGCTGAAAGGAACACAAAAGCTGGTGATTAATCTGGAAGCAGATGCCTTTACTCCTTATTATCTTCTTGGATTCAGGTTTGTATTATTCAGCTTTATGGATCTTGGGCTTGTTGGTGAGAGTAATGATATTATTTTTTCAAATAACCTTTATTCAGGACTTGGACTGGGTGTCCGGTTACGAAACGAAAGACTCGTTTTTAATACATTTCAGATTAAACTGGCTTTTTATCCCACTGCTCCGGGGGCTGCCGATAAGGAAAATTTTAGTATATCCGGTGAAAAAAAGCTAAGGCCTGAATATTTCTTCACTTCCGCCCCGAAAATCATTGATTTTTAATGGCTGTTAAGGATTTGTTAAAGTAAAAGCTTTAAAAATAACCGGCTGTACGATGCTTTTTATAATTTTGTAATATGCGATGCATTGTCAAATACAAATTGGCTGATCCCGAAAAATTTAAACAGAAACTATTAATATGGGGAAATCAGCATAACGTTTTCTGTTATCTTGACAGTAATAATTATTATGATTCGTACAAATCCGGTGTTTTTTATCATACATATGAAACAATAGCAGGAGTGGGGTTCATTGATTTCCTGGAACCTTCCCGGAATGCTGCCTTTTCTTTATTAAAAGAGTTAGTTAGTAAAAAGAAAGACTGGCTGTTCGGTTATTTAAGTTATGATCTGAAGAATGAAATTGAAAATTTGACCTCAGAGAATTTTGATGGAATTGAATTTCATGAAATGAATTTCTTTCAGCCACGTTTGGTTTTTATCATTAAGGGCAATCTCGCCGAGATTCACTATTTTGAAGGTCATTATTCCGGAAGTGATATTGATTTGCTGATAGATACAATTGAGAATACGGAAATACGGGTTAGCGCACATGATCATATGATCAATATCAAACCCCGGATTAACATACAGGAATATATCAGTATTGTAAATGAGATTAAAAAACATATTGTCAGAGGTGATATTTATGAAATTAATTTTTGCCAGGAGTACTTTTGCGATAATATAAATTTAGATCCTTTATTTGTTTATTCCAGGCTAAAAAGAATTTCCCCGGCCCCGTTTTCATGTTTTCTTAAGTTACATGATAAATTTTTAATTTCAGCAAGCCCTGAGAGATTTCTCAAGAAAATAGGTTCCAAAATCATATCCCAGCCTATGAAAGGTACTATTGGCAGAGGCAGCAGTGTGCAATCAGATAAATATCTGAAAAGTAAACTTAAACTTGATCCCAAGGAAATTTCAGAAAATGTTATGATTGTTGATCTGGTGCGGAATGATCTTTCAAGAACAGCGGAAAAAGAAAGTGTAAAGGTTGAAGAACTATGTGGAATTTATACATTTGAACAGGTACATCAGATGGTTTCAACAATTAGTGCCCGGCTGGACACAGATAATGATATGATTGACGCTATTAAAAATTCTTTTCCGATGGGTTCAATGACAGGCGCTCCAAAAATAAAAGCCATGGAACTGATAGAAAAATACGAAAGAACCAAAAGAGGGATATATTCCGGCGCAGCAGGGTATTTCACACCCGAAAATGATTTTGATTTTAATGTTGTGATAAGAAGTATTTCATATAATAGCGCAAGACAATATCTGTCATATATGGTTGGAAGTGCAATTACAGCCGGGTCAGTACCGAAAAATGAGTATAAGGAATGCCTGTTAAAAGCAAAAGCTATCAACGAGGCTTTAAATTAATAATATATTAAGAATGCTTGACTTATTTGAAAAATATGTTAGCGACAATAAGCTTTTTACTCCTGCTAATAAAATATTACTTGGAGTAAGCGGCGGAATTGATTCGGTTGTTATGACGGATCTTTTTATCAGAAAAAAAATTAATATAGGAATTGCCCATTGCAATTTTCAACTCAGAGGAAATGAATCGGAGGATGATCAAAAATTTGTTGAGGATCTGGCAGAGAATATAGATATACCTTTATATATAAAAAAATTTGACACAAAAGAATATGCACGGAATAATAATCTGTCAGTACAGATGGCTGCCAGGGAAATGAGATATGAATGGTTTAATGAAATTAAACAAAAGCATGGTTATATGTATATAGCTATAGGGCATAATCTGGATGATGCAATTGAGACGTTTTTTATTAATCTATTAAGGGGAACAGGTATCAGAGGTTTAACAGGAATCAGGCCTAAAAACATGAATATTGTCAGGCCTTTATTATTTGCAACAAGAAAGGAAATCCTTCAGTATTCGCAGGAAAGGAAAATAAAATTCAGAGAGGACTCATCAAATAAGGAAACCAAATATATCAGGAACAAAATAAGACATCATATTATTCCTGAGCTTGGAAAGATAAGCCCGGATTTTAATATTACAATGATCGAAACCTTTGAACGACTGAAGGAAACAGAAACAATTCTGAGGAAATCGGTTGAGAAAACAAGGTCAGACCTGTTAACGGAATCGTCGGGTAAGCAATTAATTGATATAGATAAGTTAAAAACCGTACGGCCCCTGAATACTGTTCTTTATGAAATAATTAAGGATTATGGTTTTAATTATCAGACTGTAAAGAATATTATATCAGGTTTAAACGGTATACCGGGAAAGAAATTTTTCTCCGCAACGCACAGGATCGTGAAAGACAGAAAATACCTTATTATTACTGATAATAAGCGATCTGATTTTAAACTGACGATGGTTGATGATGGCGTTGCTGAGATAGAATATCCTGTTCCATTGACATTTTCAAGATTCGTACGTCCTGAAAACTATTACATACCAAAAGATAAAAAGTGGGCAGTAATTGATGCGGGGAAGGTTTCATTTCCGATGAAGTTACGGAAATGGAAGCAGGGAGATCGTTTTATACCCCTGGGAATGAAAAACTCTAAAAAATTAAGTGATTTCTTTACAGACCAAAAACTTTCAGTTCCGGATAAAGAAGATATCTGGCTGCTTATCTCAGGAAGTCAAATAGTCTGGATAGTAAATTTCAGAATTGATGACAGGGTTAAAGTAGACGATAATACAAATGATATTCTTCTGATAGAATACAGGCAAGGCATTTAAGGATATTAAAGAGGTTAATACCGGGCCTGTATTTATAAATGAGATATCTGCAAAGGATTTTGGAAGTGATACATTATCCCTGGCCTAGAATCTCGGCCCGAATATCAAACTCCCCACTCTGATTATTGTTGAACCGGCTTCTACTGCAATTTTATAATCATCGGACATACCCATCGACAATTCTTTAAAGTAGTCAGATTGACTGAAATATGTGTTTTTTATTTCATTAAAACAATCAGCAAGAAAAGTGAATTCACTCTTAATAACTGATTTATCATTTGTATAGGTTGCCATACCCATTAATCCTGATATTCTGATATTTTTCATTTTTTTGAATTCCTCAGAGCTTAAAATGTGCAAAGCCTCTTCGACGGTTAATCCGAATTTGGTTTCTTCACTTGCTATTTTTATCTGTAAAAGGCAGTTAATTATACGTGCAATTTTTAAAGCCTCATCATTAATTACATTTAATAATCTGATGCTGTCAATGGAGTGAATAAGACTAACGATAGGGGCGATATACTTAACCTTGTTTGTTTGCAAATGCCCGATCATGTGCCATTCTATGTCCTCCGGCAGGGCTTTCTGCTTTTCAACCAGTTCCTGAATCCTGTTTTCACCGAATATTTTGTGTCCGGCATTGTATGCTTCCATGACAGTATCAACTGATTTGGTTTTTGATACGGCAACAAGCTTAACTTTAGCTGGGATTTCCTGACATAACTTTTTAAGGTTGTCTGAGATACTCATAATTAATTTTCAACTGGTTCAAAATAAGTATCAGGATCCTCCGGATCAAAAAATTCATTGATCCAAAATACCGTATATAGCTCATCATTACCTGTATTGGTTATGTTATGAGTGTACCAGACAGGCATATCCACGCATGAGGGCTCATTACCGGCCTGGCCGGTGATGCCTATTTTTTTCATAATATTTTTTGACACGAATATTCGAAGATAGTTATTATTGCAGATAAAAAGAAAAACCGGTAAAATTATTTCTACCGGTTTTAACTAAAGTTCTTCAAAGAAAGATTGATTCATTTCAATGTTTTCTCGCTATAGTTTTTAGCGAATTCAATAACCTCGTGAATTACTTCTTCACGTACGTCAGTCCTAAGATTATTCAGATAATCATAAACATCTTTAAGAGCTTCATCATCTTCATCAAAAAGTGATTCAAAATCATGAATGTCAGAGATATTGCTATTTGAAAGAGTTTTGATAAGATAACAAAGAGTAGAGGTTTTATCCATAGGCAAATAATTATAGAAAATACAAATATAAAATATTTGAAAATCTAACGCCTCATTTATATAATTATTGTGAAGTTAGGGAATATTTTTTTTATTGTATAGCCAGGCTTAATTTTTTTTCCTTTATAAGCTTCCTCAGATTGATAAGAGCATATCTCATCCTCCCCAATGCAGTATTAATACTAACATTTGTATGATCAGCTATTTCTTTGAAACTAAGGCCGCAATAATGCCTTAACAGAATTACCTCTTTCTGGTCATCAGGTAATTCATCAATAAGGTTTTTTATATCTTTTGTAATCTGGCTTTGTATCATATTATCCTCGACAGTCATGCCTGAGAATTTCCTGGAATTGAAAATATCCATCTCGAAATCTTCCCTGTATAATGTGTTTAATTGTTTTGATTTTCTGTAGTGATCAATAATGAGATTATGTGCGATACGAATAACCCACGAAAGAAACTTCCCGTTATCTTTATATTTTCCGTCAAGTAGCGATTTAATAACTTTAATGAAAGTATCCTGGAAGATATCTTCAGCCAGGTGTTGATTTTTAACAATTAATATAATATAAGTATATACCTTTGATTTGTATCTTTTTATTAATTGTTCAATACAGGATTGGTCACCTTTTACAAATTCCTTAACAAGCTCGTAATCAGAGCGATTATATATTTTCACAACTACCTCCTTTTTATGTTTCTATTTGAAAGTGGTAGATATTCGCTCGATAAGCAGTCCTCCTGAATTTTTGGTGGTTAAAAAAATTTATTGCAAGTAAAATAATTTTTAATATATATCCAATACTTTTACATGCTAAAAATAGTTAAATTTTGTTAAAAATCAAACCATTTAAGATTTTCATGCAGAAATGAGAGAAAAATCCCAAAATAATAAAAATTCCATAATTATTTCCGGAGCACGTGTTAACAACCTGAAAAACATCAATCTTGTAATTGCGCGTAACAGACTTATAATAATAACGGGCCTTTCAGGGTCAGGCAAATCTTCACTTGCATTTGATACGATTTATGCTGAAGGCCAACGGCGATATATTGAGAGCTTATCATCATATGCCCGCCAGTTTTTAGGAAGAATGAATAAACCTGAGGTGGATTTTATTAAGGGCATACCGCCTGCAATTGCAATTGAACAAAAAGTAAATACCAGAAATCCACGTTCAACAGTCGGTACATCTACTGAAATATATGATTATTTAAAATTGCTGTTTGCACGCATAGGCAGGACATATTCACCTGTTTCGAATAAAATAGTGAAAAAGAACACAGTGTCGGATGTAGTTGATTATATCATATCTTTTGATGAAGGGATGAAAATGCTTATCCTTTCACCCTTAAAGAGAACAGGTAATTTAAGTATTACTCAGCAAATGAAGGATTTAAATTACCAGGGTATTGTACGCCTTGAAATTGACGGGATCATTAAAAAGATTAGTGATATTACAGAAGATAAAAGCATTGATGAGAATTCTAAAATCTATATCATTGTTGACAGGATTATTGTTAACCGTGATGAAGATTCAAAAAGCAGATTTGCAGATTCTGCACAGATAGCATATAAACTTAGCGAGGGAATTTGTATAATAAAGGTATTGAAAGAAAAAAAGAATGAAGTTAAGAGTTTTTCAAATGTTTTTGAATTAGACGGGATAGAATTTGAGGAGCCTTCAGTTCATATGTTCAGCTTTAATAATCCTGTAGGTGCATGTCCGAATTGTGAAGGTTATGGCAAAGTTATCGGAATTGATGAGGATCTGGTTATTCCCAATAAGAGTCTTTCAGTGTATGAAGATGCGATTGTTTGCTGGAGGGGCGAAAAAATGCAGAAATGGAAGGACAGGTTGATATACAACGCAGGCATATTTGATTTTCCTGTTCATAAGCCGTACTTTGAATTATCAGAAGAACAAAAGCAACTTTTATGGAAAGGGAACAAATATTTCAGGGGTCTTAACACATTCTTTAAGTATCTTGAAAGCAGGAAATATAAGATACAATACAGGGTAATGTTAGCAAGGTACAGGGGGAAAACCTTTTGTCCTGAATGTAAAGGTACACGTTTGAAAAAGGAGGCAGGATATGTTAAGATTAATAACAGAACAATCCAGGAATTGGTGATGATGTCTGTGGATGAACTGATGACTTTTTTCAGCGACCTGAAACTTGATAATTATGAGAAGGAAGTATCAGGCAGAATTCTTATTGAAATAATGAACCGCCTGGATTATTTGAATAATGTAGGATTAAGTTATTTGACCCTGAACCGCTTATCATCTACACTTTCAGGAGGAGAATCCCAGAGGATAAATCTGGCCACAACACTGGGAAGCAGCCTGGTAGGATCATTATATATACTTGACGAGCCGAGCATAGGACTTCATCCCCGGGATACAAACCGTCTTGTCAGGGTTCTGCAAAACCTGAAAAAAATAGGTAATACTGTTATAGTTGTTGAACATGAGGAAGAGATCATCAGGTCTGCTGATGAGATTATTGATATCGGGCCATTAGCCGGAAGATTCGGGGGAGAGATTATATTTCACGGCCCT
>CAZBUF010000177.1:0-4230 GCA_964495025.1 uncultured Bacteroidales bacterium
TTTCATAATTTCTTCATTTAGAATTTAATATTCACTCCGAACAAATATGTTCTTGGTACAGGATAATATCCGATATCGATACCCGTGGAGAAGTTTTCGTACCTGTCTATATCATAATCGCTGTATCCCACTTCAGGATCAAGTCCGGGGTATTTTGTTATAGTAAAAAGGTTATTTGCCGATACATATATCCTGCATTGTTCAAGCTTGTCTTTTAATATACTTTTCGCCAGATCGTATCCGATATTTATATTTCTTATTTTAAGATAGCTGCCGCTATATATAAATAAGTCCGAAACTCTTGAATAATTCTGGTTGGATTCGTTACTTTCAGTTACACGGGGAATTTTATTGGAAGTACCGGTACCGTGCCACCTGTCCAGAATATCTGTCGTATAGTTTTTTGTAGCACTTTCATGATTCCTCAGATTGTACATTATTTCATTTCCGGCCACTCCCTGTAATGTAATTGAGAGATCAAATCCTTTGTATTCGGCGCCGAATGACAACCCATATATGATATCCGGGTGAGGATTACCTATCATTGTCCTGTCATCACCGTTAATTGTTCCGTCAGGCAGTTGATTATCGAGGCTGTCCACTCTGCCTCCGATATCCTTGAATCTAATATCCCCGGGGAAAACATTCCGGCGTTGAATTACTGTTGTATCCCCGTTATCATCAATAAATATATGATCCAGAATATCCTGTTCTGTCTGGAAAATTCCGTCAGCCAGGTAGCCGTAGAAATATCCTATAGGATATCCGACTTCAGCCCGGTAAATTTCCGAATGACCATGGAACATTATATCCTCATCTCCATGAATAATTCCCTCCTCATTATTTATCCTTGTTACCTCATTTTTATTATAAGCTAAATTCAGGTTCAGGTTAAAAGTAAATTCCCCCTGAATTTTCCGGTAGCCGAAATCCACTTCAAATCCTTTGTTCTCAACATCTCCGCCATTGGCATATGGTGGTTCATTACCGGCAATGTCAGGGATCTGTATCTGAATAAGCCAGTCTTTTGTAAGTTTCTTATACCAGTCGAATGACAATGAGAAATTGTTCAAAAAACGTGAGTCGAATCCTATATTTATCTGTTCTGATGTCTCCCATTTTAATTTTGTGTTGTTTATCTTATCAGGTGATGCCCCGACAAACTGGATGTCGTCAGGTCCGAAAAAATAATCACGTTCAGAAGACTGAATAGTTGCCTCATACATATAATCAGGGATCTGGTCATTACCATTCTGTCCCCAGCTTGCGCGTAATTTAAAAAAACTAAGTTCGTCGAAATTGAAAAAATCTTCCTGTGTGATCACCCATCCTAAAGAAACTGAAGGAAAATATCCAAAACGGTTATCAGGGCCGAACTTTGATGATCCGTCCCTTCTTAAAGTAAAAGCAAACAAATATTTTTCATCATAATTATAATTTAACCTTCCGTAGTATGAAAGCATTGCCCTGTCAAGCTTTGAACCGTATGTCATCTGGGTTTCCTGATTTGTGCCGTTGTCAAGTATGGCATGTTCAAAATCCTCAAAGATCAGATCGTCTTTCGTCCCTCTCACCTTGAATTGGTGATATTCCTGCACGGTATTACCGAAAAGAGCGGTAATATTATGCTTGTCAGGAAAAGTATGTGTATATGTAATATAGTTCTCAAAATTATAATTAAAATTCTTTTCCACGCTTTGCTCAGCCATAGTGTTCATTTTCCTTACCTGTTCAGCCAGTTTGTAAATAGGCTGGAAGAAGCTGTATGTTTTGTATGACAGGTCAATACCAAAGTCGGATCTTATCTTTAATCCTTTAATAATCTCCAGTTCCGCATACACATCACCTACAATCTGGTCATATTTTGATTCTCCCAGGTATTCATAGTACAGTGCTGCCAGTGGATTAACATCATCCGAATAAGGTGAGATACCAAAGCCATCACTCGTGGTATCGCTGTAAGGAGTATAAATAGGAGTTGTATTTACAAAATTCCTGAGTGAATTGTCATACATATTGCCAACACCTATACCATTAACTTTGGAGTGGCTGTATACCATGTTCTCTCCTATCTTCAGCATATCTTTATATGCTTTATGTTCTGAATTGATCCTGGCTGAAATTCTCTCAAAGTTTGATCTGTCCTTATACCCGATAATTCCCGCCTGATCATAATAAGATAAAGAAGACGAATAAACACTATTTTCGTTTCCTCCTCTAATACTAACTGTATGGCTTTGAACAGGGGCGTTATCGTTAAACAGGTAATCAATCCAGTTCGTACCTTCTCCTATCGAGTCGATTTGTCCCTGCCTGAATAAAGGCTCCCAGGTTGACGGATTCCTTGCAGAATTTAAACTGGCTTCATTCATGATCGTCATATACTCCTGTCCGTTGAGCATCTCAGGCTTTTTAGGAGTGTTTTGCCATCCATAATATCCATCGTATGTAACACTCATTTCTCCAACCTTTCCTTTCTTGGTCGTAATAAGGACTACCCCGTTAGCTGCACGGGCACCATAAATAGCTGCTGATGCCGCATCTTTCAATATATCAACTGACTCTACATCCGAGGGGTTTAAATATCTTATATCTACTGTAGGAACACCGTCAACAACATAAAGAGGATCAGAATTTCCAACAGTACCAACCCCCCTGATACGCACTTTTAAAGCTTCTCCGGGCTGTCCTGTGTTAGCTGTGATTTGCACTCCCGGGCTCAAACCCTGTAAAGCCTGTTCAATACGCAGACTGTGCTTTTTCTCTATAGCTTCATCTTCGATATGTACAGTAGCGCCTGTGGAAAGTTTCTTCTTTTGCACCCCATACCCGACCACAACAATCTCCTCCAGATCCTCTGCCAGAAATTGCAGACTTACATTAATGACAGTTTGATCACCAACCGGTATTTCTTTTGTCTGGTAACCAATAAATGAAAAAACCAAAGTAACGTTGGAATCATACACATCAATTGAATAGGTACCTTCAGCATTGGTGACCGTACCAATCATGGTACCTTTGATTAATACATTTCCACCTGCCAGGGGTTCTCCGGTAATTTGATCAGTAATGGCACCGGTAATCGCTATCTTCTGAGCGCTTAAGTCATGGCTGTTCAACATAAATATGAGTAATACCATAACACACTCAATTATAATCAGATACGGCGGCTTTTTTTTAAGTGTTTGTCTCATAGAATTCGGTTTTTAATTAGTTAGGATGTTTTAACGCAGAATTAAATGACAATATAAAAAAAATCTTTTTATAGAATATAATAAAGTGAATTATCCATTTCATTTTTTAAGCCAAAACATAAAAAGGGGACAGCTCCCTGATCCAAAAAGGGAGCTGTCCCCAATAAAAGAAGTCCTCAAAAACAGGTGTTTTCGAGGACTTGCAGGATTTATTGCAAAAAAAGTCTAATATCAGGCAGCAGTATAGAAATAAGGGCGCTGTCCCCCTTTAAAATTCCGTTTCATCAACTTCAAAATAGTTAATTGGTATCTTTATTATAGTTTCATAAAATTTTCCAAGCTCATACATATCATCATCACCAACCTCATAGAACCAGTTAATAACCATCTTGTTCTTCTCACTTTTAACACTATCAAGTATTTCAAGAATACTCAGAATGTATTTTGAAGAACTTGTATTTAAATATTCGAATCTCAGGTTAATTTCTGTTCTCGGACCCGGGTTTCGAGAATATTCCTTCACCCAGTTAACGATTGGAGTAAAGTTATTTACAGGATCTTCAGGGATTGATCTTCCTGCAAGTTTTATAAAGCCATCTTTTAATGTAGCCGATAACGATTCTTCAGTTGGCACTATTATCAAATCTTCAATTAATGTCGTTTCCATATCCATTTTATTTCTGTGAATCTTATTATTAAATCATTTTTAATTCTCAATTGGTAATACGCAATTGATTAATAAAATGATTTAAATATTAATCCCATTTTGATTAATTAAGTGAAATAGGTGATAAATAAGTAATTGCAGAGGAGAATTGAACAGGTAATAAATAAAAGAATTAAAAACAATGATGAAAAAAGGGACAGCTTCCTTAAATGAAAAAAAGACAACTCCTGAGAGGGGACAGCGCCAAGGCGCTGTCCCCTTTCTGTCCCCTTTTCTCTACCCCATTATTACCTCAATAGAATGCTCTGAGCCGGTATCAAACAGTGGTACAGTGTTTCCTTCCATTGCTTTGCCGTCAACAATAAGACT
>CAZBUF010000178.1:0-1562 GCA_964495025.1 uncultured Bacteroidales bacterium
CATTGCTTTTTTACCCCATGCCCCGTAATCCCTCAATATCTTTTTTCCCGTATCAGCAATGAGGTGAAACGGCAGGTTGTACTTCCCGGCAAACTTTGAGTGCGACTTCCCGTTATCAGGACTTACACCAATAACCCTGAAGCCCCTTTTAATAAGATCATCATGATTATCCCTGAGATTGCAGGCTTCATTTGTGCAACCCGGGGTATCATCCTTGGGGTAAAAGTATAAAATAACTTTATTGCCACGTAAGTCATTCAACCTTACTGTATTACCTTCCTGATTCGTACCTTTAAAATCAGGGGCTTTGTCTCCTTCGTTTAGTTTTTTCATGGTAGTCTTGGTTTAGTAAAAATACAAATTATGATCAGAATAGATATAAAATGACGGAAATACTTTTCCGAATGGTTATTAACATTTTGTGTTAATTTATGTTCATTCCATTTGCCGTATTTTTATACATAGTGGTCAGTAAGTGTTAATAACATATTGATTTATGCAGTATCGGTATTATACTTTAACGGCCCTGATCATCTCTCGTTTTCCGGAAGGGCCCGGAATTCCGTAAACACTGAATCCTGCCGACCGGAGGGTCCTTTTTACAATGCCTTTAGCGCAATAGGTAACAAGTATTCCACCGGTGGTCAGATTGCCGTAAATCTTTTTAAAAATATCCATGCTCCACATTTCCGGCTGTTTTTCAGGAGCAAAGGCATCAAAATATACAATATCGTATTGAATGGGGATTTGAAATATTGTCAGATCATATTTGATTTTTGTTAATCTGAAATTGCCGGCCAGTTTGATCTGTTCATCCCAGGGTTTGTTATGCATCCTGTAAAACAGGTTTCTTTGCCGTTCATTTAATTTAAGCAGGTCAGGGTAATTAAGCTGATTTATAATGCTTTTATCCAGACTGTAATTATCAATTGAGTAATAGCTGACATCTATGCCTGATTGTATTGCCTCAAGTAGTGTCAACAGGGTATTAAGACCCGTTCCGAAGCCGATTTCAAAGATCCTGGCATTTTGACTGCCGTAGTACTTTAAACCGGCATTGATAAATACGTGCATCGATTCCTGTATTGCCCCGTATATCGAATGGTAGTGTTCATTTAACTCCGGAACAAAAAGAGTATGAGAATCATCTTTGGTCCTTACCAGTTGAGTGTTCATAACTCAAAATTATAAATAATTGAACAGGGCAGGGAATATTTCTTCCGTAAATAATTACAATTCAGCTGTAAATTTTCACGGTTCATCAACATAAATTTCTGAACCTTCCAATTAAGAATAATCTTTGATGCAAAATCAAGTATGTTCATTATGAAGAATTTATTGATACAAATTATTATTATTATTTTAATGGTTGCTGAGATCAGCGCTCAATCAGTAGTCTCAGGAAAGGTTACGGATAAGAAAGGGGCTCCCCTGACAGGAGCAAATATTTATTTTAAGAACACTTATGAAGGATGTACGACTGACCTGGAGGGCAATTTTCTGCTGCAAACCGGACTCAAAGGCACTCAGCAACTGGTAGTAAGCTTTATAGGGTTTGAGAA
>CAZBUF010000179.1:0-5978 GCA_964495025.1 uncultured Bacteroidales bacterium
CCGCAAATCAATGATATATAATGCATTGGAGTTATCGCAGGCAGACGCTCTTAATGGTACTACGGTTCTTAACACAATAGCGTTAATGGAAGGGGCAGATATATTGAGAGTACATGATGTCAGGGAAGCAAAGGAAGTTATCAGGCTGCACTCATTATATTCCAATTCAAATACCGCGGACTGCTAAATTTTGCTATATTTTTTTACCTTTGTTTTTATGATTCTATCTTTTATTACAGTCAGGATTATTGATGTAATCGACATTCTTCTGGTGGCATTTTTAATGTACCAGGTGTATATGTTAATTAAAGGCACAATAGCTTCTTATATCTTCATAACAATTATTGCAATTTATATTCTCTGGCTGTTGGTCGTTAAGGACAGGATGATCCTGCTCGGCTCGATTCTCGGCCAGATAATAGGGGTAGGGGTGATTGCTTTGATTGTTGTGTTCCAGCAGGAATTACGCAGGTTTCTTGTGCTGATAGGCACACGCTATTTCTCAAAAACAGGGATCTCCCTGGGTAATTTTTTTATATCAGCGGGAGTATTAAAATCAGATATGTATATCAACGCTATTGTCAAGGCATGCATAAATATGGCAAAGAAAAAAATAGGGGCATTGATAGTATTAAAGAGAAAAACACCGCTGGATGAATATGACCAGACAGGTGAGATTATTAATGCAAATACAACGAACAGCTTGCTGGAGAGTATTTTCAGCAAGGGCAGTCCTTTGCATGACGGCGCAGTTATTATCGTTGATGACAGGGTACATGCGGCGCGGTGCATTTTACCGGTGTCAGATAATTTCAACCTGCCTCCGAACTTCGGAATGCGCCACAGGGCAGGTATTGGCATGACAGAGGTAACTGATGCTCTCGTTATTATAGTTTCAGAGGAAACCGGAGATATTTCACTTGCAGAATCGGGCCTGATAAAAAGAGTAGACTCAAAAATCTTATTCAGGATACTTGAAAAAGAATTTATATTACGATAACCGGTTTAAATATTACCTTATTTTAAATAATTGATTTTATTTAGTAAAAAATTTAATAGGGATGAAAATAACAATTATAGGTACCGGATATGTAGGACTGGTATCAGGTGCATGTTTCTCAGAGACAGGGATCGTTGTGTCATGTGTGGATATCAGCAAAGAGAAGATAGAAAAACTAAGAACGGCAGTTATTCCTATATATGAACCCGGGCTGGAGACAATTGTTAAAAGAAACCTGGAAAAGAAAAGGCTGTCATTTACCACGGATCTTGAAGAGGGACTTATTGACAGTGAAGCGGTGTTCGTTGCAGTGGGAACACCTCCCGGCGAGGATGGCAGTGCCGACCTGCAGCACGTGTTATCTGCAGCAAAGAATATCGGCAGTCTGATGAATGATTACCTGGTGGTTGTTACCAAAAGTACCGTGCCCATAGGGACTTCACAAAAAGTGAAGGAAACGATCAGGAAGGAACTTGAAAAACGGAAAGTAAACCTGCAGTTTGATGTTGCTTCCAATCCTGAATTCCTGAAGGAAGGTGCCGCAGTGGATGATTTTCTGAAACCTGACAGGATTATTATCGGAGTAGATTCAAACCGGGCAAAAAAAACCATGGAAAAACTCTACAAGCCGTTTTTATTAAATGGCCATCCAATAGTATATATGGACATTGCTTCCGCTGAGCTCACCAAATATGCAGCAAATTCGATGCTGGCAACAAGAATAAGCTTTATGAACGAACTGGCTAACCTTTGCGAGATGGTAGGAGCAGATATAAACTCCGTACGTAAGGGAATTGGCAGCGATCCCCGCATAGGAAATAAGTTTATTTATCCGGGGATAGGCTATGGAGGTTCCTGTTTCCCGAAAGATGTGAAGGCATTGATTATGACTGCTGAAAATTGCGGGTATTCACTTGAGATATTGAAAGCAGTTGAGAATGTCAATAATTATCAGAAAGAAATAATATTTAAGAAGATCAGAGCATACTTCAAAGATGACCTTAAAGGAAAGACCTTTGGTGTCTGGGGATTATCTTTCAAACCTAATACGGATGATATCCGTGAAGCACCGTCACTTAGCCTTATAAGCAATTTGCTTGAATCAGGAGCTAAAATAAAGGCTTATGATCCCGTTGCCATGGATGAAGTGAAAAAACAAATGGGTGACAGCATTGAATATACCAAAGATATGTATGAAGCCGTTATTGATACCAATGCATTAATACTGGTAACTGAATGGTCAGAGTTCAGAATTCCGAATTATAAAGTTTTGTCCAAACTTATGAAACAAAAGATTATTTTTGACGGGAGAAATATTTATGACCCTGCTGAGTTAAAAGAGATGGGATTTGAATATTTCTGCATAGGAAGAAATACTATTGACATCCAGAAGAGCTCTTAAGCATATTAATGAATGAATATATTTTTATATTTAAGTTATTTTAAAATATGAACAAAATATTAATAACAGGTGGTGCGGGATTCATAGGTTCACATTTATGTGAGAGACTGCTGGAAGAAGGCAATGAAGTAATTTGCCTGGATAATTATTTTACCGGAAATAAAAGCAATATTATTCATCTCCTGCAAAATCCTTACTTTGAAATTATACGCCATGATATTACAACTCCTTATTTTATTGAAGTTGATAAGATATATAACCTGGCCTGTCCGGCTTCGCCTGTGCATTATCAGTATAATCCCATTAAAACCATAAAAACCTCAATAATGGGAGCCATAAATGTCCTGGGACTGGCAAAACGCATAAAGGCAAAAGTATTGCAGGCTTCCACGAGTGAGGTTTACGGCGATCCAAAGGTTCATCCCCAGAACGAAAGCTACTGGGGAAACGTTAATCCTATAGGCAGGCGTTCATGTTACGATGAGGGGAAAAGATGTGCGGAGACATTATTTTTCGATTATCACCTGCAGAATAAGGTGAAGATTAAAATTGCCAGGATATTCAATACATACGGACCCAATATGCATCCTGACGACGGAAGGGTGGTGTCAAATTTTATTGTTCAGGCACTTCAGAATAAAGATATCACGGTCTTTGGCGACGGGTCACAGACAAGGTGTTTCCAGTATATTGATGACCTTGTGGAAGGATTGGTCCGGCTGATGAACACACATGATGATGTCACAGGCCCGGTAAATTTGGGCAATCCTAAAGAATTCAGGATACTGGAACTGGCAGAACTGATATTGAAAATGACGAAATCAAAATCGAAGATCACATTTAATACACTTCCCGAAGATGATCCTGTAAGAAGAATGCCGGATATAAGTCTCGCCAAAAAACTACTGAATAACTGGGAACCCCGCATTCAGCTTGAACAGGGACTTGATAAAACAATCTCGTATTTTAAAAAGACCTTAAAACTATGAAAGGAATAATACTCGCCGGAGGCAGCGGCACAAGATTATACCCCATAACCAAGAGCATCTCAAAACAAATAGTGCCTATCTACGATAAACCGATGATTTATTATCCCTTATCGGTACTGATGCTTGCCGGAATTCGTGATATACTTATTATATCAACCCCGGAAGATATATACCTGTACAAAAACCTGCTGGATGACGGCAGCCAGCTCGGACTGAATATCTCCTATGAGGTACAGCCATCGCCTGACGGTCTGGCACAGGCATTTATCATAGGTGAGAAATTTATCGGAACCGATAAAGTGTGTCTTATCCTGGGGGATAATATTTTTTACGGGCACGGCTTTGGTGAGGAGCTTGTTGATGCTACTCATATTGATAATTATGCGGTTATTTTCGGTTATTATGTTACCGAACCCGAAAGATATGGTGTTGTTGAATTTAACACGAGCGGCGAGGTCATAAGCATAGAGGAAAAACCGCAGAAACCGAAATCAAAATACGCTATCACAGGATTATACTTTTATGATAATGATGTTGTTGAAAAAGCAAAGTCGTTAAAACCATCGGCCAGGGGGGAACTGGAAATTACTGACCTTAACCGCTTATACCTTGATGAAAAGAAGCTCAAGGTGAAAATTCTGGGCAGGGGCATGGCCTGGCTCGACACGGGGACACATGAAAGCCTGCTGCAGGCAGCAAATTATATTCAGACAATAGAACAAAGACAGGGGCTGAAAATTTCCTGTATCGAAGAAATTGCCTTTAAGAAAGGTTTTATTGATAAGAAACAGCTGATAGATCTGGCCCAGCCATTATTGAAAAGCCACTACGGCGAATATCTGATGAATATAGCAGAAGATGTAATTTATACCTATGATAACAAGTAATGCTTATGAAAGTAACGGAAACAGGAATTGAAGGGCTTTTAGTTGTAGAACCCTCAGTATTTAAGGATGAGCGCGGATATTTTTTCGAGAGTTATAATGCAAAAAGATTTGATGAAGCAGGATTGAAATTTTCCTTTGTCCAGGATAACCAGTCAAAATCATCATACGGAGTGGTAAGGGGACTTCATTACCAGACAGAACCTTACGCACAGACCAAACTTGTGCGTGTATTGCACGGTAAGATCATGGATGTGGCAGTGGATTTAAGAAAAAGCTCACCAACCTTCGGCAGATGGATAAGCCTGGAAATATCGGATATAAACCGGAAGCAACTGTTAATACCAAAGGGATTTGCCCACGGATTCTCCGTACTATCGGAGATTGCAGTTGTATTGTATAAATGTGATGAATTTTATAACCACGATTCGGAGAGAGGTATTATATATAACGACAGCAACCTTAACATCGACTGGGGGATAAAGCCGGCCGACATAGTGGTCTCGGATAAGGACAAATTATTGTCTGCCTTTAAAGATGCAGAAATGAATTTCAAATAAATTACCGGATGATGAAAGTATTGGTAACAGGCGCCAAAGGACAGCTGGGCAGTGAAATTCAACACCTTGGCAAAAACCATAAAGGTATTGACTTTCTTTTCCATGATATTGACACTCTTGACCTCACTGACAATTTATTGGTTGATGAATTCCTGAAAGACCATAAACCGGGTTTCCTGGTTAATTGTGCTGCATATACTGCCGTTGATAAGGCCGAAGAGGAAAAAGAGGCGGCTTTCAGGATTAATGCGGACATACCTGCAAGGCTAGCCGGCTTATGCCTGAAGCATGATATCAGGCTTGTTCATATCTCCACCGATTACGTCTTCGACGGGACAGGTCACAGGCCATACAGGGAAGATGACCTGCCTAACCCTCAGTCAGTTTACGCCCTGAGTAAATATGAAGGTGAACAGGCCGTGCTGGAATATAACAGGTCGGTTGTTATCCGTACGTCGTGGCTGTACTCAACATTAGGAAATAATTTCGTGAAAACGATGGTAAGGCTGGGTGAAAGTAAGGATAAGCTTAATGTGGTTTTCGATCAGACAGGCACCCCGACATATGGGGGAGATCTGGCCGGGGCGATCCTGCAAATCATCAGCTCGTCTGTTGCTGATGAGAGTAAATTCATTCCCGGTGTATACCATTATTCGAATGAGGGCGTCTGCAGCTGGTATGATTTTGCCGTTGAGATAATGAACATTGCCGGAATTAACTGCAAAATATATCCCATAGAGTCCGCGCAATATCCGCAGCCTGCCAAACGGCCCATGTACAGTGTGCTGAACAAAGCCAGGATCAAGGCAGCATACAATATCGATATCCCGCACTGGAAAGAAAGCCTTAAACAATATTTCAGGGTGCCTGGATCTGTTTGAGAATATTTAGAGTAATTTTAGATAATTCGTAAAAAATCTATCTTAACATTTATACTGTCATGAAATCATACAGAAAAGAGCTGTGGTTTGAAGCAAAACAACGGCGTGAACTGATTAACATAACTCCACAGGTGCAAAATTGCCTGGCAGAAAGCGGCGTTAAAGAGGGTTTAGCGCTTATTAACGCGATGCACATAACAGCAAGTGTATTTATTAATGACGATGAATCCGGACTGCACCACGATTTCGAGGTATGGCTGGA
>CAZBUF010000180.1:0-5776 GCA_964495025.1 uncultured Bacteroidales bacterium
TGGAACATTACGGAGATATTTTATATGACTTGTCTGACCATGAGAATGCCATATATTACTGGAACGAAGCAATTAAATATTCAAAAAATGATCAGAAGATTATTGAAAAGATAAAAAGGGCTGAACAAAAAGAGAAGTAAATAATATCATAGGTTGAAAGATTACGTGAAATATTTGCCGGGATTGAAATATAGTCTTATAATGATAGTTATATGCTTGATTACAAGGAATATATATAGTCAGAATAAGAACGAGCTTAAAAATCTTCAGAATAAAACAAGACAGGAGATCGAATATACAAATAAAATACTTGATGAGACAAAAGAGAAAAAGGAATATTCGATTAATGAACTGGGTGTTCTGGATTACAGGATTGAAATACGAAAGAAATACATAGAGAAATTGAACAGTGAAATAAAAAGTATAGATAAGGATATAGAAGAAAACAAAGAATTGATAGAATTACTGGAAAAGGATCTGGAAAGAGTAAGGAATGAATATGCAGGAATTATAATGAATACGTATAAAAAAAGGGAAAAGAATATTCTGCTGATGTATTTGCTGGCCTCTGAAAATTTTAACCAGGCATATAAAAGGATAAAATACGTACAGAATTATGCGGATTATAAAAGAAATCAGGCTAAACTTATCGCTGCGTTTAAGAAGATTATTGACAATAAAATTGAAAAATTGAATATGGACCGCGCAGAGAAGGCAAAACTGGTGAGGGAAAAGCAAATGGAAAGGAGCAATATTTCTTATGAAAGAACTAAAAAGGAAGTACTAATAAAGGAATTATCAAAGAAGGAGAAGGAATTAAGAAAAGAGATTGAAGAAAAGAATAAAGTAGCAGAAAAGATAAAGGAGGAACTGAGGAAGTTGATCGAAAAGGAAAGAATGGGCAAGGAAAGCATGTATAACAGGTTAACGCCTGAAGAATTGTTAATTTCAAATGATTTTGAGAGAAATAAAGGTAAGTTGCCATGGCCGACAAGATATGGTATTATCACGGCGAAGTACGGAGAACAGCCTCATCCTGTGTTGAAGAATATTATGATAAGAAACGATGGTGTTGATATTTCAACGGTAAGGGACGCTGAAGTAAGGGCTGTTTTTAACGGCAAAGTGTCAAGGGTATTCTCACTACCGGGAGAAAATTATACCGTAATAATAAAACACGGGAATTTTTTCAGCCTGTACCATAATATGAAAAATATCAGGGTATCATCAGGAGATATGGTTGTGACAAAGCAGAGTATAGGAAATGTTTTCACGGATGAAAGGACAAAACAGACAATATTACACTTTCAAATTTGGAAAGAAATGAATAAAAACGATCCGGAAAAGTGGCTTAGTAATTAGATATCAATAATAAAATAAAATAAGTTATTTTTTAGGAAATTAGTATTTTTATTGATTAATTTAGTAACATAATTGCTTTATTAAAGTATAAAAAGGGGAATAAGCATAAATTTGTTGAAAACTCTACTATTGATGGAAAAAAGTTTTAAATTGGAATCCAGGATTGAAAATCTGAGAAAAGTTGAAAAGCTTGTTGATGATTTATCAGTTGAATACAATATAAGTGCCGATATATATGGAAATATATTAATTGCAGCGCTGGAAGCAGCAAATAATGCAATTTTACATGGCAACAAGCAGGATGAAAAGAAGATGGTAATAATCAAAATAATGAAGGAGGAGAAAAGCCTGAAAATAAAAGTAGCTGATGAAGGAGGAGGATTTGATTATAAGAATATACCTGATCCCACGGCACCTGAGAACATACAGAATATTAACGGAAGAGGGATATTTTTAATGGAAAAATTGTCCGACGGACTGGAATTTACAAGGAATGGTGCTACAGTAGAACTGGAATTTTTTTTAAAGTAGATAATTGAATGTAAATTTTTTTTATAAGGGTACTGAATCCGGTTTAATTGATGAACAGAGATTTGATAAGTTAATAGAAATCATACTTGAGAAAGAAAATTTCCGAAAAGAAAAGATAAATATTATATTCACATCTGATAAAACCCTCCGAAAGATTAATAAGGATTTCCTGGGAAGAGATTACCTGACTGATGTAATAACATTTGGTAATGCATTTAAAAAAACTATATCCGGAGAATTGTATATAAGCATTGACCGGATAAAGGAAAATTGTATAAAATATTCGGAAGGAATATTCGACAGGGAGCTGAAAAGAATTATTATTCATGGTATGCTGCATTTGATTGGGTACAATGATGAATCAGCTCAGGAAAAAGAAATAATGAAGGAGAAGGAGGATTCATATTTAAATTTATGAATTTTAAAGGCATATTATGTATAATGATTATGATATAATTGTAGTGGGAGCAGGGCATGCAGGATGCGAAGCTGCATGTGCGGGTGCAAATATGGGATCTAAGGTACTGGTGATAACAATTGATATGACCAAAATTGCACAAATGTCCTGTAATCCTGCTATGGGAGGAATTGCAAAGGGCCAGATAATTAGGGAAATAGATGCACTGGGAGGATATTCGGGAATAGTAACTGACAGGACGATGATACAGTTCAGGATGTTAAACAAGTCAAAAGGGCCTGCAATGTGGAGTCCCAGGGCTCAATGCGACAGGACCATGTTTTCACTGGAATGGAGGAAGATTTTAGAAAAGAACAAATTAATCGATATCTGGCAGGATAATGTTAACAGACTGATTATAGAAAAGGACAGGGTTTGTGGTGTTATAACTGAGAACAATGTAGAATTTTACGCAAAGAGTGTAATATTGGCCGGAGGGACATTTGAAAATGGAGTGATATATATAGGGAAAGTAAAAATAAAGGGAGGAAGGATTTCAGAGCCGGATTCACATGGCATATCAAAACAGCTCGAAGAAACAGGCTTTGAAGTATGCAGGATGAAGACGGGAACGCCTGCAAGGCTGGATGGAAGAACTATTGATTTTTCAGTTATGGATGTACAGGAGGGTGACAGTGAAGGAGGAGCATTTTCTTTTCTGTCGGAGAGAAAGATTGTTACGAGAGGGAAATGTTATATCACCTACACTAATGAGAAGACACATAAAATATTAAAAAGAGGATTTGATGATTCACCATTATTAACAGGAATTATTAAAGGAGTAGGACCAAGATATTGCCCAAGCATTGAAGGAAAGATAATAACATTTGCCGATAAGAAACGGCATCAGCTTTTTATTGAGCCCGAAGGAAACAATAATATTGAATATTATATTAACGGATTTTCATCATCATTGCCTGTAAATATACAGTATGAGGCTTTAAGATCAATAAAAGGACTGGAGAATGCAAAAATCTACAGGCCGGGATATGCTATAGAATATGATTATTATCCTCCGACGCAGCTTAAATATACGCTGGAAACGAAAAAAGTAAACGGACTATATTTTGCAGGGCAGATAAACGGGACAACAGGATACGAAGAGGCCGGAGCGCAAGGAATTATATGTGGCATAAATGCACATCTCAAAATTAACGGAAAGGCTGATTTTATACTTAAGAGGGACGAAGCATATATTGGTGTGTTAATTGACGATTTAATTAACAAAGGTGTCGATGAACCTTACAGAATGTTTACATCAAGAGCGGAATACAGGATATTACTACGACAGGATAATGCGGATGAAAGGCTGACTGAAAGGGGCTATAAAATAGGACTTGCAAGGGCAGGGAGAATAAAAATACTAAAATATAAAACAGATAAAAGAAAGATACTGATTGATTTTATTAAGAGTTATAGTACGGCGCCCGGGGAAATAAATGAATTGCTAAGAGAAAAGAATACTGCATGTATAAAACAGAAAACAAAACTATATAATATTGTATTAAGACCACAAATAAAGATAAGTGATTTAATTAATTATATAGAGAAACTTAAATCTTTAATTGAGGATATGAAGAAGTTTGGAAATGAAATATGCGAATTAGCAGAAATTGAGATAAAATATAATGGATATATAAAAAGAGAGAAGGAACAGGCTGAAAAACTAAAAAGACTAGAAAATATAAAGATTAGCCCAAATGTTGATTATGGAAAATTAAAATCCATATCAACCGAAGGAAGGCAAAAGCTGGAAAGAATTAAACCGGTAACAATAGGGCAGGCCTTAAGAATATCCGGTGTTTCGCCTGCAGACATTAATGTGATACTTGTCCATATGGGAAGGTAAAGTTCCACGTGGAACAATACGTGGCTCATGCCGTTATTTATGTTCCACGTGGAACATTATTTAAAGAAAAAAAATTGAATTTCATCTTTAATAAAACTTAGTTTATAGCTTGATCAAGAGTAAACCGGAGAATATAGCTGATTTGTTGCCCGACAAGCCTGGCGTTTATCAATTTCTTGATAAGGCAGGGAATATTATATATATAGGAAAAGCCAGGAATTTAAAAAAAAGGGTCAGATCATATTTCTCCGCTTCAAAAAAGGAAAACTATAAAACAAGTGTCCTGGTGAAAAAGATTGATAACATTAAATATATTATAGTTGAAAATGAATCGGAAGCCTTGCTGCTTGAAAATACACTGATAAAACAATACCTACCCAGGTATAATGTGCTTTTAAAAGATGATAAGACATTTCCATGGATATGCATTAAAAAGGAAAGATTTCCGAGGGTTTTTATTACCAGGAAAATTGAAAAGGACGGCTCTGAATATTATGGCCCATATACATCAGTAATGATGGTAAGAACTTTACTTGACCTTGTACGGCAATTATATACCCTGCGAAACTGCAATTATAATCTTTCAAAGGAGAATATTGAAACGAAAAAATATAAAATATGCCTGGAATATCATATTGGAAATTGTAAAGGCCCGTGCGAGAACCTTCAGGCAGAAGAAGATTATATTGCTGCAATTGACCAGATAAGGCAAATTGTAAAAGGAAATTTACATAATGTACTCATTTATTTAAAGGAACTAATGAGTAAGTATGCCTCAGATTATAAATTTGAGGAGGCAGAACTTATTAAAAAGAAAATTGATATTCTTGAAAAATATAAAAGCAAATCAACGGTTGTTAATCCGGGAATAAATAATGTTGATGTATTTTCTATAGTTGATGAAATTGATTCGGCATATTTAAATTATCTTAAGGTTATAAACGGTGCAATTATACAATCCCATAATGTAAGGATAATAAAGAGAATTGAAGAAGATAAAAAGGACTTTTTTGCGCTGGCGATAATACGGATAAGGGAAATGTTCGTTAGTGATTCGGCGGAAATAATTGTTCCTTTTAAACTCGATTTTAAATTTATTAATGCAGGAATTACTGTTCCACACAAAGGAGACAAAAAGAAATTACTGGATTTATCCCTGCGGAATGCACGCAATTACCAACGCGAGGTGAATCAACAAAAAGAAGAAAAATCATACAACTCAAGGACCGATAGAATATTGAACAGCCTTAAGAAAGATTTGAGGTTAAAAGAAATTCCTTATCATATTGAATGCTTTGATAATTCCAATATCCAGGGAGCAAATCCTGTGGCGGCATGTGTTGTGTTTAAAAATGCCAGGCCAAGCAAAAAAGAATACAGGAATTTTAATATTAAAGCTACTAAAGGAATTAATGATTTTGCATCAATTGAAGAAATAGTATACAGACGCTATAAACGCATGACGGAAGAAAAGAAAGATCTGCCGCAGTTAATAATTGTTGACGGGGGAAAAGGACAACTAAACGCAGCCTTGAAAAGTATTAAAAAGCTTGAACTTACAGGAAAGATCGCATTAA
>CAZBUF010000181.1:0-3635 GCA_964495025.1 uncultured Bacteroidales bacterium
AAATAACCTGCACCTGTCCGCGGATATCGGTACAGCTGCTCCCATATATGCCTGCCGTATGCCTGCCTGCTTATCTCCAGCGCAAATCCCGGCACGTGCGATTCAAGCAGATATGTAATTGATTTATGATGGGGAATAACAAGGCCATAATGCACCTTCGGCCCGATAATTATATTTTTAAATATATCTTCTCCGTCAGCCGCAAAAGTTCTTACATTAATGAACAAGGAACAAAATGATAATAATATTATTACCACTGCCGCTCTGAATCCCATAAGCTTTTTAATATCAATAAAAAACAAATATAATCTGATTTTTCGGTTCGGTGTTAATATAATAAATAATCATAAAACAGGTTATATTTCTTTAATACTTATCTTTGAATGCATGATCAAATATTAAGAAAATATTTATTGTGGCGTATATTTATAATAAATTTATTTAAAATAAGAATTTCAGAACCAGGCTATGTTTTCATTATATAAAAGAGAGATCAACAGGTTTTTCAGCATTTTCACAGGTTATCTTGTAATACTGATATTTCTGTTGATTAACAGTTTTTCCATGTGGATCATACACTGGGAATCCATTTTTGATAAGATCAATATTGAAGAGTTAAATATTCTTGACAACGGGTATGCCGGTATTGATACTTTGTTCATTATCTCCCCCTGGGTATTCCTGTTTCTTATTCCTGCAATTACCATGTTAATGTTTGCTGAAGAAAGAAAAACGGGCACTCTCGATCTGCTGTTAACAAGGCCCCTGAATGATCTGCAGATCATACTGGCTAAGTACCTTGCCACGCTTACGCTTGTTGTTTTCTCGATAGTTCCCTGCCTTATTTACTTCCTGTCAGTTTATTTGCTTGGCAGTCCGCCGGGCAATATAGATACGGGTGGCACGTGGGGCTCGTTCATCGGTTTATTTTTCCTGGCCGCAACATATATAAGCTTTGGGATATTCTCATCATCAATAACAAAAGACATGATCATTGCATTTATGGTTGCAGCAATTATATCGGTCTTCTTTTTTATAGGGTTTGAGTTTATCAGCCGTATTAATGCCTTAAGTGATATTTCAACAGTTATTCTTGGCCTTGGCATAAATGAACATTATAAATCAATGAGCAGGGGTGTGATTGACAGTCGTGATGTTATATACTTTCTTTCTATAATCGGCATATTCATTTTATTTACCAGGATAAAACTACAAAGCAGGCACTGGTAAAGATTTACATTATGTTTATCATTTTAAAAAACACATTTTAAGAAATGAGCTGGAGCAGGAGAAAAAAACAAAATATTAGCCGCTTAGCATTATTAATATCATGTATTGTATTAATAACATATATATCATCTTTCTTTTTCTGCAGGATCGACTTAACATCTGAAAAAAGATACACCCTTTCGCCGGCGACAAAAAATATCCTGCGTGGACTTGATGACGTGGTATACCTGAAAATATACCTTGATGGTAAGCTAAATATACCTTTTAAGAAAATGCAGAAAGGCATCCGGGAAATTCTTGATGAATTCAGGGTATATGCCAAAGAGAACCTTCAATACGACTTCATCAATCCTTTTGATAATTCAGATCCCGGAATAAGAGATGATGTTATTAATGAGCTTTATAATAAAGGATTAAAACCGGAGAATATACTATCCAGTGATAATGAAGGAGGCACTCATGAAAAACTTATCTTTCCCGGGGCTTTAATTACTTATAAAGGGATCGAATTACCGGTAAATCTTCTGAACAATAACCCCGGCTTACATAGCGAGCAGAACATAAACAACTCCGTTCAGAACCTGGAATATGCATTTATCAGTGCGATACGAAATATCAGCAACAGGAATACTGAAAAAATAGCATTTATTGAAGGCCACGGGGAGCTTAACGAATTTCAGACAGGTGATATAACGCGGGAGCTGGCAAATTATTTCCAGGTCGACAGGGGCATAATTGGCGGCAGGCCGGGAGTATTGGATGAATATAAAGCAATAATTATTGCCAGGCCGTCAAGGCCCTTCAGTGAAAAGGACAAGTTCGTGATTGACCAGTTCATTATGAACGGGGGAAAAGTGCTGTGGGTCATAGATCCTGTTATTGCCAGTCTTGACAGCATGGTAAACGGGAGCACAATAGCTCTTGCCAATGATCTTAACATTGATGATCTGCTTTTCAGATACGGAGTAAGATTAAATCCGGAACTTATTCAGGATATCCAGTGCAATATACTGCTGGTTAATGTATCACTGAGGGGGAATAATCCAAGGTTCATTCCTGCACCCTGGCTGTATAATCCTTTAATATCAGCTCCGCCAACCCATCCAGTTACGAAAAACCTTAATATGATAAAAACCGAGTTTGTAAGTCCTGTTGATACAATAGGCGCCAGAAAGTCTGTAAGAAAAACTGTATTATTAAGATCATCGATGTACTCAAATCTGGTAAGAGTACCGGCAATGATAAAGCTTGAGGAAATTAACAGGGATGTGAAAAAAGAGGATTTTGGCAATTCATACGAGCCAGTGGCCGTATTACTTGAAGGACAATTTGAATCGGCTTTTAAAAACAGGATACTTAAGGAATACTTTCAGGATAAAAGCCCGGAATTTAAAGAAAGCAGTGTTAATAACAAGATGATTGTGATAGCTGACGGTGATATAATAAAAAATGACATTGAGGAAAGGCCGGAAGGAACACTGGTTTTGCCGCTTGGATTCGACCGGCACACACAACAGACCTTTGGAAACAAAGATTTTATATTAAATTCAATAAATTATCTTACTGATAATACAGGGCTGATAAATATAAGATCAAAAAATATAAGGCTTCGTTTGCTGGATAAAGCCAGGATAAGCAGTGAAAAACAGAAGTGGCAGCTTATCAATACCGTTGTCCCGCTATTAATTGTGATCCTCTTTGGAATACTATACAATTATATAAGAAGGCTGAAGTATACCAGAAGCTGAATACCCTTAGCCATAACAATATCCTCATAATGAATAACAAAAGACTGCTCCCGGTATTTTTCATAATCCTCCTTGTATCGGCAATAATCCTTTTTTTCACAAATAAAAAAAGCACATTTAGAAGCAGGTCGAAAGACTTCGCTGTTGAAAATACTGATCAGGTTGACAGGATATCCATCACCAGGGGAGGCAGCAGGATATTACTCGAAAAAGAAAACAACGGCAGCTGGAAGGTAAACGGGACCTTCGGGGGAGATCCTGCAGCTATAAGCCACCTGTTACTAAGCTTATCCAGACTGGAAGTAAAATCACCCGTATCAAATGAGAACCGGGAACGGGTGCTTAAGATTCTGAGTGCCGGAGCAAAGAATATTGAGGTATTCAGCCGTGAAAAACTGTTGAGATCCATATCAGTATACCATGATACTTCAGCGTTTTCAGGAACATACATGATGCTGAAGAACAGCCGTTCACCTTTTCTTATGAAGATCAAAGGTTATAGTGACGTTAACCTCGACAGGATATTTTCACTTAATACTGAAGTGTGGTGCGATAACATTTTATTAAACTGCAGGCCGGAAGAAATAAAAAACGTGACAGTTGAATATGCCGGCGAGCCGGAAGCCTCCTTCCAGGTAATAAGTCCCGGTGATGGTA
>CAZBUF010000182.1:0-4578 GCA_964495025.1 uncultured Bacteroidales bacterium
TACAGGTACCAATGATGATCCAACATTTATTCATGTTTATGGTAATAATTTCTGGGGAGATCCTGCTAATAATTATGCCATACCGGTTACTTTATTTACAAGTAACAGTGATAACCCTGAGTGTAACAGCAGTGTGTCACATGATATTTATATCCTGCCTCCCAAACCACAGATATATATCGGTGAAAATGTGGCAGGTTGTGTTCCTTTCGAAGTTAATTTTGAAGCTACTGTTAAATATACAAACAATACATACGACTGGGATTTTGGTATTAACAATGAAACATCTTCCGAAGCTGAACCGGCCTTTACATATACCGAGCCGGGAATTTATATGGCAAGGCTTGTTGTTAACGGCGCAGGAGGAGCAAATGTTGACTTCAGGGATATTACTGTTTATGCACTTCCTGATGTTGACTTTACATTTGCACCAAGCGAAGTGTTAAAGGAAAGCCAGACAGAGTCATCAGAAGAGATTAAATTTTACAATAGTTCAAAACTGGGTGAAACTTATGCATGGTATTACAGATTTGAGACTGAGAATGAAAGAATAGAAAATCCTTTCTCTATAGAAAAAGAACCAATAATTACATTAAATGATACCGGCCGTTATTATGTAACATTGGTAGTTGAGACTACTGAAGGATGCAGGGATTCACTTATACATCCTACAGCAATATATGTTAAGGGGGTTAAAGAATTTGAGATGCCCGATTATTTCTATCTTAATCCTGGTAATATAGCCGGTGGAACATATACAAAAGATTTACCTATCGATGGGCTGTTCTTTCCCAGGTCGCAGGGTGTTGAAAAATACCAGCTTGAAATATATAACCGGTGGGGTGAGATCATCTTCAGGACAATTAATATTAACGAGGGATGGAACGGTTGTGTTGACAATGATGCCAGTCGGCCTGTGAAACAGGATGTGTATATATGGAAAGTAAAAGCGACATTTACTAACGGACAGACAAAAATATATGCAGGCGATGTTACCGTAATTATCACTCCTGAAAGAAAAACCCCGGATAATTAATATAACAGAGGCCTGAAGATTTATATTTAACATGTTATTATTCCAACTAAAATATCAGTATTGGATAATTCAATATTGATCAGAAAGCGGCTTTTAATCGTGTAACATATAGAGAAAAACATTTGGCTGTATTATAATTAATTAATTGTTATTGTTCATAATTAATTAAAAAATAATGAGTTAATCAATAGAAAAAATATATAAATTTCAAGGAATATGAAAAAACCTATTAGCGAAATATTTCGTATCAGTTTATAGGAAAAGGTATAATAAATGAAATTTTATTATTGTCAATGAGAACCAGGATTCTTATATATGCATTATTTCTTGTGAGTATATCCAGATCATATACTCAGGATCCGCAGTTTTCACAATTTTATGCCAATCCGCTGTACCTGGCTCCTTCTTTTGCAGGAGCAGTTGAAGGAACGAGGGTTACGGCCAACTACAGAAATCAATGGGTTACACTTGTCCCTTTTACGACTTATCATATCGGATACGACCAGTATTTTTCTGATTTTAACAGTGGCGTAGGGATTATTGGAATGAAAGATGTTGTAGGAAGGAGTGAGCTGGGAACCTCCAGGCTAAGTATATTATATTCATATGATTTTCTGTTGTTGCATACATGGCATATCAGGCCGGGATTAAGCTTTTCGTACATCGAGCACGGCATACATAATTATAATCTTAACAGCATATTCGATATTATGGGCCAGCCCAACCAGGGCTCAATATATGACTTTGAAAAAGCCAGAAATATAGATGTCGGGACTTCAGTACTTGCATACACTAAAAATATGTGGTTTGGCACAACAGTTGACCATCTCATAAAACCCGACATTTCGTTTTCAACATTAAAGGCTCCGCTTCCAATTAAATTATCATTATATGGCGGAATAGAACTGGTACGAAAAGGCAAGCTTCTGAAACCCAAGGATGAAACAATGACTTTTGCCTTTCTGTTTAAAAGTCAGAATTGGCAACACCAGCTGGATTTAGGGATATACTGGCATAAAGTGCCTGTTGTTATCGGATTGTGGTACAGGGGAATCCCACCTTTTAACTCACAGCGCGGGGATGCATTTATTTTGCTTATGGGATATAAAACCCGCTATTTTAATATCGGCTATAGCTTTGATCTTACAATATCCAACCTTATATCACATGCGTACGCCACTCACGAGATTTCCATGAGTGTGAAATTTAACCTCCCACAGAGAAGGAAGAAGATTGAAAGTATTCCCTGCCCTGAGTTTTAAAGTCTCAATTCAATATTAAAAGCCATTTCGGCAGTAACATATTTTAAAATTAATATAAGATAATCTATATTTGTGGCTTATTTAAATATTTAGTATTAAAATACATAAATAAAGCCATGAAAAAATTGCCACTTATTTTGAATGTGATATGTCTGCTTGCCGTAGCGTTCCTGTATGTTTTCAACTTTGTAATCAGGTCTGATAGTAAGGCTGACACTAATCAGATGGATAAAGATATATATGCAGCGCTTGATATATCATCAAATTCTATTGTATATATTAATATTGATTCAGTAGTAAATAACTATGACTTATATTTTGATTTGAAACAGGGATTTGAAAAGAAATATAAAACATCTGAAGCCGAATTGGCTTCAAAAGAGAAAGAATATAAAAAAGAAGTTGAGGATTATCAGTATAAAGTACAGCGTGGTCTGGTGACACGTTCAGATGCCCAGAAACTGGAACAGCAGCTGATGGGGCAGCAACAAAACCTGCTGTCATTACAGGAAAATTTAAGGATCGAGCTGGCAGAGGAGGAACAGGTCATGCTCCGCCAGGTACTGAATTCAATAACGGTCTATCTTGAGGAACTGCAATTAAAATATAAATACCAGTTTGTTTTTGGCACCACAACAGTTGGAGGTAATATTTTATATGCTGATAACAGGCTGGACATTACAAAAATAGTTACCAGCGGATTAAACGAGAATTATAAGAAAGAAAGAGGCAAAAAATCTGTTAATTAATGGGATTTGCTGACCAATATCTGGAAAAGCAAAAAGATTATAAATCTCATATCAATGCTGAGCCATTAAAGAACCTGAATTTCATTATTGTCATCCCTTGCTTTAACGAGGATAAACTTATCCGTACTCTCGAATCCCTTTATAACTGTTCTAAACCGGAATCCCCGGTTGAGATCATTATTGTGATCAATTCGCCGGCAGATGTTGATAACAATGTAAAAGAGCAAAATCTAAGAACCTTCAGGGAGGCTGAGGAATGGATAAATGTGCATTCAACAGGAGATTTCAGTTATCACATTATTTTTGTTCCCGGATTGCCACCAAAGCACGCAGGTGCAGGAATGGCAAGAAAAATAGGGATGGATGAATCAGTTGCAAGGTATAATTTAATACAAAATGATAAGGGAGTTATTATCTCTTTTGATGCTGACAGTTTATGTGATAAAAACTACTTAAATGAAATTGAGAACCATTTTAAAAAGTATCCTGAGTCCAACGGTTGCACGGTATATTTTGAACATCCCCTGTCAGGAAGTGAATTTTCAGATAGCGTTTATAAGGCTATAACACTATATGAGATGAACCTGAGATATTTTATACAATCACTCAGGCTCGCCTCTTTCCCGTTCGCATATCATACTGTAGGTTCATGTTTTGCAGTCAGGGCATCAGCTTATGTTAAGCAGGGCGGTATGAGCAGGAGAAAGGCAGGAGAAGATTTCTATTTCCTGCATAAAATTATTCCATCAGGCAATTTTTTTGAATTAAATTCCACCCGGGTGATACCGTCTCCGAGGCCTTCAACAAGGGTACCCTTTGGAACAGGGCCGGTTATCAATAAATTTATTATGGCAAAGGATTCCTGTCTGATGACTTATAATCAGCATACATTTGAAGATCTGAGCAGTTTTTTTAAAGTTTATGCCAGCCTTTTTGGTAAACATAAACCTGAAATAGAGAACATTATTTATCAACTGCCGGAGACTATCAGGATTTTCATAAATAATAATAATGGCATTGATAAAATAGACGAAGCAAATAATAACAGCAACAATACCGGATCGTTCATTAAGCGCCTGTATAACTGGTTCAACGCATTTAAAATAATTAAGTACCTTAACTTTTGTTCAGAGAGATATTACCCGAAGATTGATGTTGTTGAGGCAACTGTCATTATCCTGGGAAAGCTGGGAGTACAGCATTCTGATAATACTAAAGATTCGGATTTGCTTGAATTGCTGAGAAATTATGAAAAGACTCACACCGGCATCCATGCAGGGCTGTTTGCCGGCTTACCATACGGATAAAAGGCAGGCAGGCTTCCCGCTCCTTAGCTATGAGACAGGAAAATCAGGGAGGGATCGCAATGATTAAATTTTAAATATTACCTGGGAGTAAATACGAATTTTAATGTCTTTGTCATCTCATCGCATTCTATCCTCACAAAATATATTCCCTCGATTAACCCGATGTTCTTCAGGCTGATCATGGCATTGTTTTTTTCAAAAGACTGATGAACAAGCATACCGTC
>CAZBUF010000183.1:0-27894 GCA_964495025.1 uncultured Bacteroidales bacterium
TGGAAACTGGGATAACCGATACAAAATTTCAATATCCGATAATAAAATTCGTTTTACCCTGAATACTTCAACTTCGATAAAAGATCTTGATTCAGAAAAAAGTCCAATACCAGGACAATGGCACCACCTGGCAACAGTATACGATGGCGGGGACATGGAATTATGGATGGATGGTAAACTGGATGCATTTACTTCTTTTGGCGGACTTATAAACAGGACCTTGTACGACCTGGCATTTGGGCAACACCTCCCCGGTGTTAACGGAAATAACTTCAAGGGTTCTCTTGATGCTGTAAGCTTTTTTGACTATGCGCTTTCTGAAGAACAGATTCTTGATCACATGGAAAACAGTATTGATATAACATCATTACTTGAAATAGTTAAGCCTGAAAAAAAAATGAAAATATTTCCGAATCCTGTATCAGGGAGTGTTTTAAACGTTATTCATCATAGTTATCTACCAGAAGATATTACAGTTACACTATACGATTTATCCGGACAACAAATTACAACAAACATTAGTTACTATTTATTAACAGGAGAATCAGAATTTACAATACCTGTCGGAAAAATAAGAAATGGAATATACCTGCTTTCTATTACTCATATAGATAAAACAGAAAAAGAATTATTCATTATATCAAGATAATAAGCTTCTATTAGTGGCTGCACTATTAGGAAGAATTGAAACCGGCAACAGAATATTTACCAAAAATAGCAGATATCAAAGGGGAACATCACATACAAAAACTTTTTGGCCCCCGACCTGTGAAATCGTGCAAAGCACGACTGGCTATACCAGTATTTCACGGGTCAAGCGCTTTATAATGTACTTTTATGGGGATTTTACTGATGAATTAGCATATCCTTACTCTAGACCCAAGCTATCTTAACACCTTCCTGCCGACAGGAAGGTAATGCATAAACATTTTAGGAATTGCAGAGAAATTACATAGTGGCATTTATATTTAATATAAGCCAGTTCCGGGACTTTGTTACCAAAATGTTATAAGAATTATTCTTTCGATTTCTTTTCTGATAATTTATACATAGACTCCAATGTCTTTGTAAGAAAATCTTCATACTTATTTACCATGTCAATGGTAATCTCGTTTGCAGCCACCCAAAATAGAATACCTTCCTCGTCAGGTTCGGTTATAAAAGTAAGATTCTTTACATTTTTTTTATGAATAATGCGAAGTGCTATTTTATTCTCGTTAATAATACTTAAGGTATTATTGCCTTGTGTTATTGAAGTTGAGCCGCGGATAGTTTCAAAATTTGTAAGAATTTCATTAAATATAGCCTGGTAAGAGTCGGGCAAATCCTGACCAGAGACCTCAGCTGTGAATAAGATCAAACCAACTGTTATGAGTGTCTTAAGTATTTTCATGCGCTTAAAATTTTATAAAAATTTGTAAAACTAATATACAAAAAAATACGGATTAGTATACAGGGACCATGCACAGACATGGATAAAAAGCCACACGCATTTCACTCAACCCGCCTATGGCGAATGATATCAGATTACCTGGAAATGTTCAACGAATAGCTGGTACTTCTGCCTCCTCCGGACTCCTTAACAAGTATCCCTTTTTCAATCAGATCCTGAATATCCCTTAAGGCAGTATCCTGTGAGCATTTGGTAATTTTAGCCCATTTTGACGTATTAAGCTTACCAAAGAAGTTATCTAATAATTTGTTGACCATCAATTTCTGTCGTTCGTTGATAATAGTTGTTGCATGTTGCTCCCAGAATTTTGCCTTTCTCAATACTTTTGCCAGGATTTTATACGTTGCCTCTAAGGCACTGATTAAACATTCACAATACCATTGAAGCCAGCCTGTAATATTCATTGATCCTTTTTGGGTTTTTTCCAGAATATCATAATACGCTTTTTTCTGACGTTCAATATGCGCAGACATACTATAAAACCGCTGAGTAGTCATATCCGTTCGCGCGAGTTGCATATCTGCAATTGCACGGGCAATTCTTCCATTTCCATCATCAAACGGATGTATTGTAACAAACCATAAATGTGCAATACCTGATTTGATAACCGGTTCAATTACGGTTTTACCGTTAAACCACTTAATAAAACGACTCATTTCATCATTCACTAATCCGGAAGGCAGTGCCTGATAATGCACTTTTTCTTTACCTATAGCACCTGAAACAATCTGCATAGGGCCATTTTTATCTTTTCGCCAGTCAGCAACAGTAATTTTATGCATACCTTTCCTTCCGGTTGGAAACAACGCGGCATGCCAGTTATATAGCCTTTCTTTTGTTAGGGGTTGTTTGTAATTTTGAGTTGCATCCAGCATCATTTCAACAATACCATCTACATAACGATCAGACTGAATTAAGCCTGATATATCCATACCAAGACGCCTGGCTATTGATGAGCGCACCTGGTAAGAATTTAGAATCTCCCCTTCAATTTCATTTGATTTAACAATATCTAATGCCAGGGTTTCCAGCATTGCTTCTTCTCTTAGGGAAAAACCTATTGCCTCCATTCTGCCAATCAGCTTACCCTGTAAATTCCTTACCTTGCTTATAGGAACCAGCAACGATTTGTTATCCCAGATAAAGTTTGGCCAGTTTGTGTTCTGATAAATATACATTTGTATTCTCCGCATATTATGCGGCAAATATATATTTTATTCTCCGTAATAACAAATTATTCTCAGTATATTTTGCGGAGATAATTTATGTTATTCTCCGCATATTTATTTTAAACCTGATCATTAAGTACCTGTCAGATTACTACACCACCCCCATTTCTCTCATCCCGCCTATGGCGAATGATATCAGATTACCTGGAAATGTTCAACGAATAGCTGGTAGTAGCTTTTTGGAATTCCTAGTCCTAATCTATGTTAAATCCGATAAAGAACCTTGTCGGTTTTGGCTTTCGGCTGACTTTAATTTACTTAATGAACAATCATTTTTTCAACTCTTACATTATTCCCCTGCCTGACTTTAATAAAATACATCTCCCCCACTGATAAACCTGATATATCAATTTTTTCAACCTTTGAATTATGGTCTCTTTTTAATATCAGCATCCCGCTAACATTATAAATTTCTATTGTTGCATCATTTATATTTTCAATCTCTATATTGATGATATCAGCGGAAGGGTTCGGGTAAATATCTATAGTACTGTTTTCTTTCATAGTATTTATGGCAGTTTCAGAACAATCAGTTGTAAATTGACAATTTGGAATATTTAAGGTATCTAAAGTGACACTATCAGGTTCCCATAAGCATACTTCAAGCAGTTCATAACTGTTGTGCAGACGTAGTAACCTTAAAGCTGTATTCCCGGAAACATTCAGACTGGTTAAGTTAATACCTCCACAATACAATGTTTCTAAAGAAGTGTTATTGGAAACATCCACGCCGGTAAACAGGTTATTTTGACAATCCAAAAATATTAAAGCGGTATTGTTAGAAACATCCAGGCTGGTTAAGCCGGCAGAATTGCAATACAATACCATCAGAGCAGTATTATTTGAAACATCCAGACTGGATATCAGGTCATACGAACAGGCTAAAAATGTCAATGCAACATTGTTTGAAACATCCAGACTTGATAATTGGTCATACGAACAATTTAAATATGTTAATGACGTATTATTTGAAACATCTAAACTGGTTAACGGAACATTAAAACAACTTAATACTGATAAATTTGTGTTATTGGAAACATCCAGGCTTATTAGCCCGTAGTTTTCAGAACAATACAATTCAGTTAACGCCGTATTACCGGAAACATCCAGACTTGTTAATTGGGATGTATCACAATTCAGGTATTTTAAAGCAGTACAATTCGTTACATCCAGACTGGTAAACCCGAGGTTCGAACCACAAAGCAATTTTACTAAAGTCGTATTATTAGAAACATCCAGATTAGTATATTGGTTGACCCTGCAATCCAGAGAATCCAAATTTATAAATGCCTCAATACCTGTCATATCTGATATATGTTTGCCAAAAACACTTAAATTTGTTATCGCTTCAGCTTCGGCATAACTTATTTCTCCATCACCACTTGTGTCAATACCTGCTGATATCAGGGCATTTTTAAAATTTGCATCCGGAATATTTACATTCTGAGCTTTAGAAACATACGCTATTGTAAGAACCATCATCCATAAAAATAATGTTTTCATGATTTTAGTGTTAATGTTATTTTTTTAATAGCCCGGTTAATTATTTTATCAAAATTATACTTTTATTATCTAATCAACACCATTTTCTTGCTTTTAATAGAAGTACCAACTGATTGCCGGGCTACTACCAGGATAATATGCCCCGTTGTAGCCCATGCAGTTACATATGGAGCATGTAAATGCATAATGCAGCTTTTCTTCCTTCACAGGTTCACTCCACATATATGTTTTTATTATCTGCTGTTTGTTGATAAAATAACATGTAACAGACTTTTATTCGGTATCACATAATGCCGGATAAGATAAAAATCATTTCCGGGCATTAATACATCTATACTTCGTATCCTTTCATATAGCCGCGTATCTGAATAATTCCAGTTAACATTATGAACATAGGATGGCTTAATATATTCCTTAATTTCAGAAATAATGACAACCAGCCTGTTATCAATTATTGATATTGAATAATTATCGCTGTACAGCAAATCGGAATATAAAGTTAATTTATATGTATTCCTCAGATAGTTATAGCTAAATCCTGTGACATTTACTTTAAAATCATCTCTTTTTTTAATAACAGGAATGACAGGATTATAATTTTTTTTATTTAGAAATCTCTTTACCAGCATTTCCATATCGTTTTAATTTTAAGTAATGAATTAATAAAAGGAAAAAATCAGCATTATTTATCTGATTTTATTACTTAAAAATTATATGGAGGAGGTAAATCAATTAATAATAAAGTAAGTTGCTTACTAATTTGTGGATAGAAAAGATCGAATGGTATTTTTTCTGAAGAAAATGCCTGATTTAAGCAATATCTGGTCCTGGTTTCTGTAATAAATAAATCATCAGGATATAAGTCAAAATAGTCAGAAGTATCAAATTGAAAAAGTTCGTCAAATAATATAATTGTATTCTGCTCTTCATTATTTGCTTTATGTGAATACTGACCCCAATTGCAGGTAAATACTGACTGAATAATACAAAATAATAATATGGTTAATGCCTTGTGCATTTATTATATATTATTGATATTATAAATATCGTGAATAGATTGTGTTTATTGTTTTAATAAATGTTATTTATATATAAAAAATGTTAAATGATCCATTTTAAACGATTTTACGGTATTTTTAAGGTTTTGATAGTATGTTACCCACAATTAGCTTCATATCGTTTATCTGTGAGCTTTATTTGATCTCAGGCACGATCTTTAACCTGACCTAATTAGTTGTATATAATTTTTTTAATAATTAATTCTCCGTTAATTTCTATCCGGAGATAATACATTCCCTTATCCAGGTGAGAAATATTGATAAAATTATTCAGTTTTGTTTTGCCCTGGAGTATTATTTTACCATCCACCCCATACAATGAATAATTAATTTCTCCGTGCCAAGCCTGATCAGACTTAATAATAATAAATTCATTGGCAGGATTCGGATATATTGTGATCGATACATCGCTGAGTTCAGAAAAAGTAGTCTTTGTTATACCAGATAGTTCTTTCAGGTCATCAATAAGTTCATCAACTTTAATCCAGTAAATGGTGCTTGGACCATTATAACCGCTTGTATAAAATAAGTATTTATTATCAACCGTAACATACGGACCAAAATCAGAAGTTGAAGTATTAATCGACGAACCCATATTTAAAGGATTTGTCCACGTGTAATCGCTTTTTCTAAAGCTAATATATAGATCTTCCATCCCAAAACCGCCTGTTCTGGAAGACATGAAAATTATAAAAGATTCATCCCTGGCAATAGTAAAATCCCCTTCAAGAACGTTTGAATTTAAAGGAAGCCCGAGGCCTTCTATTATTGTATCAGTGCCGGTAATTATTAATCGGGAGATATCCAGACTACCAAGACCTCCAGGCGGATTGGAAGACATGTAATAATTGCCATTGTTAGTAACATTTAAAGAATGTACGTTAAAGTTTTTTAAAAACCTGGAAGGTGTGTCCCAGCTTGTATCATTTCTTTCCGCAATCCAGCAGTCTTCAGCCCCATTATTTTCCAAATACAAGTTATTCCCATCAGGCGACAATGATATGCAATAATAACCATTGAACAAATTGAATGGCCCGTTCCATATATCGTCATAATATTTGTAATACCTGATTTTAAAAGAAGTCCAGGAATTGTTTGTTTCTTCATAATAAATCTCTTTTCCATCCGGGGAAATAGCAATTTTTTCCGTAGCCATATAACCCGGGTCTACGGCAAGATTAAATATTTTACGCGTATTGTCGGGAGGTATTTGCCCCAGATATAAAGAATCTATCTGGCTATAACTTGCCAGAAAGTTTATTGAAACCATTAAACTCAATAAAATATAAAATTTTTTCATGATATTTTTTTAAGTATAAATTAAAAATGTATGCAATTATTTTATCTATAGGCTTCAAAATTAAACAATGACTGTCGGGCTTCCAGTTCATTTCAGGTTCAATTTTATTCATTTCAGGTTCAATTTATTTTTTTCCGGTTCATCATGTTTTTTTAATATATTTAAACCTGCTAATCTAACAGTCAGATAAAAATGAATCAGGAAAAGAATAATGGCAATGAAGGATGGTTTATAAAACACTGTAAGGAAGATATTATTAAAAAATACACGGGGAACAATTTATTGAAATTCACTAATGCTGATTTCGAGAAACTGTCTGATGATATATTTGAAAGTACTAAAATATCTATTAGCGTTTCCACCCTGAAAAGAATCTGGAAAGAAGATTATAAAGGCTCTCCAAGTTTATCCACTCTTGATGCACTTGCCAAATACCTTGGATTCAGGAACTGGAGAAATTACTGCAATGAGTGTCATAGCAAACATGCTAAAGGATTTATATTTCTGCGACAAAAGGTAATAAGATATCAAAAAATGCTTTTTTATATCTCAGGTATTATTTTATCAGTTTCTATCCTGGTTTTCCTGTTTTTCAAATCAAACAGATTTTATAAACCAGATTACGATGATGTTGAATTTACATTTAAGGAATTCGATTCAACACAAATGCCTGCTATTGCTATCTTTAAATATGATCTTAAAGGAATAAAATGTGATAGCGTTACAATCAGACCTATAGGAAATTGTGAAGATGAATTTTCTGTATCTGTAAATGATTCAATAGCAACATATACATACATCAGACCCTGGCAGTATAATCCTACATTAACCATTGATGGAAAAGCAGTTAAGAGTCTAAAGACTAATTTTGTAACAGGCAGATGGAAAGCGGGCCTGTCAAATACAAGCAATGTTTTTTATATCAAGTATTTTGATGATGCTGAAATTTATAGAAATGGAAAACTTAGCTTTTCAAAAGATTTACTAATCCGTAAGAATTTTCTTTTAGATAATATTGATTATGTCACATATGATTTGTTTAAAAGATTTGATAATATATATGGTGATAGCCTTCACTTTGAAACAAGGATTAAAAACACAATTTTAGTGAGAGAAGAATATTGTGGAAATATTAATATCTCTCTGTGTTTTCAACAAGGCTTTATACTGGTGCCTTTTTCAATTGAAAAGTCCCCTTATGCTACATTATCAGCAACATTTTTTGAGAATAATATTTCAAGCAGGAATAATAGCCTTTCATTTATATACCTGGATATTGAAGAATGGAATACAATAAAGATTATAACTTCGGATAAACAAATTGATTTGTATACAAACGATTCCATTGTATTTAGTACAAAATATAACCTGAAGCCAGGAAAATTAACAGGTATCATGTTTGATTTTAAAGGCTTGGGTGAAGTGGATTTTGTTAGGTTCTATAACCCGGGGAATGTATTGGTTTATTCTGATGAATTTGAATAACTAAAATAATTTATAATATTACATTATTCCTGCCCTCTGCTATAGATTTACAGCATTTGTCGGTTAGCAGTAATTTTTGGAACGATTTATGAATGTATTTTACAATTAGAACAATTATGCTTAAAATTACGTTGAAATCGAAAAGGTCGTTTCCGGATTGCAGTTGGCAATTAGCAGAAATGTAACAAACTAAAAGACAAAAAGGATGAGATACGTTGTAACCTTAATAATACTTATAATTTCAGCAGGAAACCATTTCGGACAATTGCTGGAAGTCGGGCAGAAAGCTCCTGAGATTATTCAGACCTCTCTGGATGGGCAAGAATTACGGTTATCTTCATTAAGGGGCCGGATGGTGCTGATTGACTTCTGGGCATCATGGTGCGCTCCCTGCAGAAAGGAAAATCCGCTGATTGTAAGTACTTATCATAAATACAAGGATGCAAGTTTTAAGAACGGCGAAGGCTTTACCATATATAGTGTTTCCATGGATATGAACCGGACTGCATGGAAAAATGCTGTTATAAAAGATAAACTGGAATGGCCGGACCATGTCAGCGATCTAAAAGGATGGCGCAACGAAGCAGCATTACTGTATAATATTACATCTGTACCGTTTTGTTACTTAATTGACAGTGACGGGATTGTGGTAGCAATAAATCCCCGTGGAGAAAAACTGGAAAGCGAACTAAGAAAACTCAGAAAAAAATGGTTCGATGTATTTTAAAATTTTCCTGGCATCTCTACTTGCCGGCTTTTGTAAGCTCCTGTACACTACTCATCAGCGCCTTAAGCTGCTCAATTACTCCTGATAAATCATTTTCCTGAATTCCTGATTTCAGTATCACGGCGGACGGTTCACAACCTAAATCAATGGCTAACTGATCTATCTCGTCCTCGGCATATTCTTTTCCATTAAACTTATACACACATTCATTTTGTGTGCAACATGCAGTTACGAATTTGGCTTCACAAATTTCATCTTGTTGGCAGGTCTCTTCCGGATCTGTTTCACATTTGTACAAAGTTGTTACCAGAATTCCAAGTAGAACAACACCTAGTAAATAAATTGTCTTTTTCATACGTAAATAATTTAATTTTCAATTGTCGTATGAACCCCGAAGGGCTCAATTTATCTGAATACAACAAAATAACCGTACAAATTTACTTCTTTATTAACAAATTAAAGTAAATAGCAAGTAAATATTTTTCCCTAAAACTAAATTATTTTACTCCCGTATCGTAATTTATTACATTTGGATGGAACCTTACATTTAATAATCCCTCGCTTGACTTGATTTTGCTTCTCATTTTCTCCTGATCGCTTTTATTATCAAGTCCGCTGCGGCTTTTTCCGTTAATACTGTACGATTTTACCAGGGTGCCGCCTTTCATATCTGCACTGGTGATCTCATCTCCTGTTTTATTCTGCTTCTTAATGAGTTTCGTATTCTTACCAGTGAGTATATCACTTAAAAATACAATAAAATGATAGGAGTAATCTTCGCCAAAACTTTGCATACCTAAGGCCTTTGCGTCAAGCTTATTGCTGACAACCAGGGTTGTCGGCACATATATTGCATCCTGAAATATGAACACATTGCTATGGATTGTCTTGAATTCCAGCCTGTCAAGACTGCCTACTCCCTTCAGATATTGTTCCATGTCTTTTACAGGCTTATAATTATATACCCCGCCCTTCTCGATCTTAATATCACCCCGTACATACAGTTTATTCCGGATTAACGAATCACCTTTAAACAAAACCTGGCCATCGAAACCGGATGATAGAATGCCGGAAAGGTTCTCATGTGTTATGGAGGGCTCGTAAAAATCCTTGAAATTGTCGAAGTCTTCAAGTAGTTGGATAACATTCATTTTTTCAATTCTGTTCTTTACCCATATTATTTTTTCTTCATCTTTAATAAAGTACCTTACCGATGTATTTAGCTTACCGCCAAACCCGTTAAATTTTAACTGATCAACCAGGTACAGGCTGTCGGTAAGATTAAACAGGCCGGATACATTTTCCACCACTGCTTTATTATATGTCAGGCTTTTTACCCTTAGCTTTCCTTTTATCGAATAGGTGTAGTTTGTAGCTGTGGAACCGGCACTATCTGCTGCTGTTGCATATGTATTTTCTGCGGAAGTTATGGTTGTATCTGCATTTCCTGCCATGAATGGTGCAAACATGGCATAATCAAGAGCGCCGAAATTAAACCGTCCTTCGACGTATAGTTTTGATGCCTTGTTCATAATAACCGAATTATACAGGTTCACTATTATCGTCGAATCTATGCTGAAATCAATTCCGCTGTATACACCACGGGTATCATTTATTTTGAGGGTGTCGGGTTTCATGTGCAATTTTCCCGAAAGCTTCTTAACACTCATCATAGTATCCGGCATGTCTGCAGTGACCCTGTCAAAATCTATACGAAATTCACTGTTCTTAAATATCAGATCGTTTATCTGGTCAGGTATTGAGTCGGGGTTAAACTTCCCCCGGGAGACAATCTGAGCTGTAATTTCACCCGATAATTTATTTACCAGGGTGTCAGGAAGCATGGCTTTAATTTCTCTCAGATTAAGCCTTATATTACTGGTTATATTGAACCCGGGAGCTTTTAAATTCTGAATTTTTGCAGAACCATAAAAATCACAGCTATCAGTACTGATCTGGTAAGATTTCAAATTGATTCCCAGATTTGATGGTTCACTGAACCTTCCTGACAACCGGGCATCAAAGGAAGCGTTATTGATGTTAATACTGTATAACGGAACGTTAACATGAAGGTTGCGGGCAGTTATATGGTGCAGATCGTATGCCAGCAGCCCGGATAATGAATCGAGGGACAATGTCGGATCCGGCGCGAGAAAAAGATTATCAAAAGTCAGGTCGAGCTTGCTTGTTTCAAGCAGGTAATCAATAAAATCGTTTCCAACAGAGTCCGGAAAGAAGCCTTTGGCAGCGATCCGCGCCCTCAGCATGCCCTTTGCATCAGAAATAATACTGTCAGGTATATATTCTTTGATCTCACCCAGATCGATCTCAAAACCGGAATTGATCTCATATTGTTTACGATCAGGATCCCTCATACTGAAAGACATATCAACGCTGCTCTTCCTGGTTTCGGCATGAAACTTCCTGATAGAAACACTTGTTGTTTTGTTGTTCCTCATTTCACCATTCGTGAGATAAGCGGTGAAAGAAATGTTTTTTAAAGACGGGTAACCGGCTATTTGTACGTGTCCATTCTTCATTGCAATATCCATCTTCACCCCGGGAACAATGGAATCAGAGGCAAAGCCTTTTATCAAGGCATCCATATTCAGCACACCGGCAGCTTTTTCCAGTCCGATATCTTCAAGTGCTTCTTTCGGGACATATTTTATTAACTCATCAATATTGATTTTAGTACCCTGCATATGAATATCCATTTCTATGGTGTCCTTTATCACGGCACTTCCTGCAATATTAAAATCAGCACCATCGGTTGATATGATCAATTCTTTCACATCCACCGAATCTTCGGAATACGTCACATCAAAATCAACCTCCGTCTCTCTCATAAAGTACAAATTTGTAGCTTTATAATTGCAGTCTGACAATTTCAGCACACCCCTTGCCGAGCCGTGCAGGTATTCATCTCTTATCTCACCGTTTACTTCAGCTTTCGGTATTACTATCCGGGCTCCTGCTAATCTCAGACTATCGTAATAGTTACAATGAATATCCCTCAACATTAATTCCTTAAGCATAACATTCAGGCTCACTGAGGTAGTATCTGAAGTATCTTCTTCTTTCGCATTGATCAGGAAGTCGAAGTTACTGACACCACGGGTATCGACTATGTAGCTGAAATCCACCCCCTTGATTCCAACCCTCATTATTTCAAATTCACCTTTAAAGAGCGGCATCGTTTTTACGGAAACGTAAACTTTTTCGATTTTTGCCAGTGTTTCTTCCTCTGTAATCAGTGAATCGGATAAGCCAAAAGCGCCGGGTGAGCCAAGCCAGACACCTTCCAGTTTTATTGTTGCCAAAGGGAACCTCCGGATCAGGCTTAATGAAACATCGTCAATAACTATGGGTGCGTTAATGGATTTACCTATCTTCCTGAGTGCAATATCTGCGATCTCATTTTCTTTTATCTTCGCTACTGCAAAAAGCAAAATTATTATCCCAAGAAGCACTATTATGATAATGCCGAGTATTTTAAATACTTTCTTTATTTTAGAAACCGATGCCTTCAAAGTCTATGTAAATATTGTTTGTAATGCTCTTCAATATACCAATAAATTTAATACAAAAACGATATTGTTCAGCCCATGAAATTAATGAAAAAACATTTCCTAAAAAACACTTTCCCGACATACCTGTGAGCATCTGCAATCTGTTCTGACGGATAGTGTCTGTCTGTTACCGGTTTAATCTTTTCCTCCTCAATAAGCTATTTAAGAAAATAAGGTGATAAAAATCATCAGTTACCTGCTCATTTATCATCTGCCTTTAACCAACATAAGCATTATAAAGCCGTATCTTTATTAGTAATAGCGGTAATTAAAGAACAGCCATGTATATACTCTTCATGGATACGATAGCTTTTCTTAATTAAGGATAGACGCTGGGTCTTCTTATTGGTAAATTCAGATGGTTTGTTTTATTTATATTCATAACACTAAGCTTACTAACATTTTTATTTTCAACTATTAACTCACATTGAGGATATTATCGGAATAATGCAGAAAAAATCAAATCATAATCGAAAAATCAGGGAGACTGTATGTAATTTCCTGTTTTTAAGTCAGGGCATTACCTTTGTATTTTCTTTTATTAAGAATCGTTTATGGCTCGCTTTCCGGTTTTTGGTTATTCTTAGTAAGGATACTGGAAAATCCCTGACGAGTTTTGTGCATTTATTACAGGTTACTGCATTGGCAATAAGTATTTGCTTTTTATCCTGCATTGAAATATCCGGTCAGGCAGTAGGAGATTACCAGTCAAATGCCGGCGGAAACTGGAGTACGCCTGGTACATGGCAGCAATGTTTAACAGCAGGCAGTTGGTCTGCAGCCACATCCTATCCCGGACAAAATGCGGGGACAGGTACAGTTACCATCCGGGACAATCATATCATTACACTTAATGTATCTCCTGCCAATGCTATAAGTGCTATAGTTATTCCAGGCGGACTTCAGGATTCGCGGATAACATTTTCCGGCGCTTACACACTTACTGTTAGCGGCTCTACTTCCATTTCATCAACATCATCCGGTAACTGGAAGGCAGTTTTAGTGAATGCCGGAACTTATACTACCGGCGCCATTTCACTTAGCGCTGCAAATAATGATGATGATGATGCCTATATTGAAGTAAGTACCGGCACAGTGAACGTAACCGGAGACATTACCATGGACAACACCAATATGCGCACTTATATCCGGTTTACAGATGCCGGAACCCTGAATGTGGGCGGGACCATCACCGGTGGAGGAATTACCGGTACAAGCGGCGGAGGCGCAAGTCCGCCAACATCGGGAACGATTAATTACAATAATACCGGAGAACAGAATATAGGCGCCTACACCTATTATAATCTTACTGTTTCAAATGGAGACGTCAAATCCTTACAGGGAACATCAACAGTTGCGGGTATCCTTACTTTAGCTTCAGGTGTGATACAACCTGGCAGTTATGATCTTATACTGTCAAACAATGATATTGATGCTGTACAAGGCATGCCGGATAGTATAAACATGGTCGAAACCAACGGCAGCGGCAATCTTGTCAGAAATGCCCAGTCAGCAACACCTGTTCTTTTTCCCATTGGCTCCGGTGGATATTATTCGCCGGTCAGCATTTCGGCAATATCGGGTACTGTCACGGGTACCATAAGCATTAAGGCAGTCCCTTCGGTGGTATTGGGTTCAAAAAGTGTAAGCAAGTACTGGGATGTTACCACCGGCACCGGTGGAAAAACAATAACAGCCACTTTTCAATATGATCCTGCTGAAGCAAATCTCCCCCCTTCCAATATCTGGGTGAAACCCGGTGCGGGAGCCTGGCAGGCACCAACCGGCACAGATAGTTTTGGAACTAACAGCTTTACTATTACAGGTACTACAGATATTGGTACTACAACTTCCTCATGGACAGCCGGCACATTGGGCACTTATTATTCCTATCAGACCGGCGACTGGAATACTTATACAACATGGACATCCGATCCCGGGGGAACAACGCAGGTCGGTACCACTGTTCCTGAAAACAATGATGTAGTTGTGATACTCGATGGCAGAACTGTCACCCTGCCTGCCAATATTGCTTCTACCGGTCTCAAAGTGAATATTAACAGCGGCGGTATTCTTGATATGAGCGCCTACAGTTTTACAGCAGGTCTTTCCAAACTGAAAGGACAAGGCACGTTAAAACTGGCTTCTGTAAGTTTCCCTTCTGCAACATCAAATACCTTTGTGGATATTGAAGGAGGTACAACGGAGTATTATAATACAGCGGACTTTGTTTTGCCTGTTGCCCAGACTACATACAATAACCTGCGAATAAATGCTTCCGGCGTTACAGCTACGCAGCTTAACAATTTAACGATAAATGGCAATCTGCATGTGAAACACGGTACTTTCCGTATCAATGATAACTCAACAAACAGACGGCAACTGACAGTATACGGAGATGTAACGGTTGATAATGGCGCTTCCTTAATAACAGGCAACGGCGTAACAAACACAACAACCAGTACTTTGAATATTGCCACTTCAACGGCAGCGCCTTTTATAAATTATTACGATGCCCAATCGCACAGGGTAGTACTATACGGTAATTTCACCAACAACGGTATCGTACGGTTTACAAATCTGACATATCCGGTTTACAATTCATTTCCTTCAACAACGCTGGGAGCCACGACTGGCTTTGCTACAGTTTACTTCAGAGGAGCAACAAATAATACGGTCACCTGCAATAACACCACTGATTTCTATAATCTTGTATTGGATAAAGGTATTGATCAGAGTTATTCATTAACAGTTTATTCTTTGGCATACCCTTACTTCAGACTATTTGGAGCCAATATCGCAGGCGGCGACGGAGGGGGCAGCAATCCCAACCTGAAAAAAGCGCTGTGGATCCGGACAGGAACTTTGATACTGAAAGGATTAACCGTTATACCTTCTCTTTCGGAAGGCACATGCGCCGAAGACGGTGCAAATCCCAATTCCGATTTTTATATACCGGCCAATGGTGCATTGATTCTCGACGGATCCGATGTAGTGGTATTGTCCACTGCTGATGATTACCGGGAAGTGAATGTGGCTTATGGTGTATCCGCGGGGACAGGCCTTGTAAATGGCGTTGGTCAGGGCGGATGCAGCTCTTTTTCGATATATGGGAAGATACAGATCAACGATGGTTATTTCTCAACCCGTGAATCAGGTGGTTTTATTACCTGGGATCTGGCGTCGGGACAGTTCGTAATTAACGGAGGTACTTTAGATGCCAAGCAATTCCGTGCAGCCGGAAGTTCAGGTGGGTTGGCTTCATTCGACCAGTCCGGCGGTACATTCATTTTACGGGGCCGGTTCCAACGGACCCCAACTGCCTATGCCAGTATGAGTGATATTACCGATGTTACAACAACCACTTTAAATACTACCAGATCTTCAGCCGGCCTTGAAGGCATAAAGGGAACTTTTAATATGAACAACACAGCCAATGTATTTGCAATATCCGGTGGCACAATCCGTATTTACGATGTATGTGGTAATGGTTTGACAGCAGCCGAACAAAAAGTCTTTGAAGTGTTATCGTCTTCGGAAAATATCAATGTTACAGGTGGTACGCTGGAATTAATACCTGCAACAGGAACAAGTACGAATTCTCCCAATCATATCATTCTTTCCAATGCTCCTATGGGCAACCTTACCATTAACAGAACAAGCAGCACATCGGTTGTGCTTATAAATACATACCCCTTAACAGTATTGCATAACCTGACGCTGACTTCCGGCGATTTAGATGCAGACAGCCTCAACGTTTCGGTAGGCGAAAACTTCAGCATGACCAATGGGACTTCTTATACGCCAGGTAATAACTGGACGCTGTTTAACGGTTCGGGAAGCCAGAGCTTTACCGTAAATACCGCCACAGCCCTTGCTTTGAAAAAACTAAGGATTGATAAACCCGCCGGAACAACACTAACGCTGGGCGGATCACAATCCACCATTACAGTCGCCGATTCAATGATGATTTTAAACGGCAATCTGGACGATGGTGGAAAAATCATTGACTTTAGCACATCAGCAACCACAACATCATCCTATTTATACAATTCAGGTGTTCATTCAGGAACCGGCAAAATAATGCTGGCCGATGATGATCCGCAGGTTATTGCCGGTGATGGTAACGGAATTTTTCAAAATCTCGATATTAACAATACCGATGCGATTTCCGCTCCTGTATCCCTCACAGCTAATATTACAGTAAATGGTACCCTCACCCTTTCCCGGGATAAACTATTTGACATAGGCATTTATAATTTAAAACTCGGAACCTCTGCCTCTATTTCAGGCGCCGGTGCAACAAGATATATTCAGACAAGCGGCAATGCGGGAGACGGCGGAATTACAAGATTTTATTCATCTCCTGCTGCCTTTTATTTCCCTGTCGGAGCGCCTTCAACAAGTCATGCTGCCGCAAATTACACACCAGCCTCCATTGGATTTGATACAGCACCAACAGTATATGGTTCAATTACGGTCATCCCTGTTGGGTACGAACATCCAAATGTTACTACCAACGGAAGAAGTCTGACCTATTTCTGGAGAACCATATCTTCAGACTTTACCCTGGATCCTGCAACAGTTACTCATAGCTACACCTATTCTGATAATGATGTCATAGCAGGTGGCGATGTTTCTGAAAATGGCTATGTGGCTGCTATGTTTAACAGTTCAGCCTATACATGGATAAAAGGTACTATTAACGATGTGGATGAAACCATTAATCTCATCGGCGAACCGGGAAGCGGGACCTTTCTTGACAACGTGAGTTTTATTGACGGTGAATTCACTGCCGGAGACATTGCGGCAACTGATCCGTTTGGTGTTCCGGTAATTTATTACAGCAGGCAAACCGGCCTGTGGAGTGATGTTAATACCTGGTCATTGACCGGTCATACAATTGATGATGTACCTGTAACGGTTCCGGGAGCATCCGATATAGTTATAATCGGAGGGAATGATTCGGTGTATTTATATGCTGCTCCGCTTATTGTTATTCCGCCTGCCCCTCCGGCTACCTACTATCAGTTAAATAACGCTGTTGTAAGTTGCGCCAGTTTACGAATAGAGGCGGGTTCCGTGCTTGATATTGAAAACAACCCGGGCTGTAATTTTGGTATAGTGAGGTCACATACCAATGGAAATGGTAATTTCAGATTAACAACTAATTACGCCAATGGAAGCGCCTATGCCTTCCCTTCGGGTGATTTTTCTGATTTTAATATTAACCTGGGAACTACCGAATTGTATTCAGTAAATCCAACTGCCGGTACTACCTATTGGTTACCCAATAATATTTCTTCTTATGGCAACCTTATAATATCACCCCTGGGTGGTTCCAATATTATTTTCCCAAACAGAGACCTTTTAATATATGGAAACTGTATAACCAGGGGCCAGAATGCTGATTCATGGTTCTGCCCAACATGGAATACAAATTATCCGACCGCACCGGTAACCAGAATCCCGAAAACCATTACCATTAACGGCAATCTTGATATACAGGGAGGGGCGCTCATTTGGTACGGGAATGGTGCAATTGCACAAAATATTGTGGTTCAGGGAGATGTCACAGTTGCTCCTTTGGCAGCTATAGACGTATGGAGCGGTGCTACCAACCAAAGCTTATCTATCGGAGGTAGCCTGATCAATAACACCACAAATACTACAGCCGTTGGTACAACTACTCTCAGCCAATGTGATTTCTCGCTGCTACCGGTCACCTTTTTCGGGAATAATTCAGCCTCTGTCACCAATACCGGCACCACACCTGCAACGGGCAGCACACCGCTTACAGTTTTCCAAACCTTAATAATAAATAAAGGTACATCGCAGGCAACTACACTTACTCTGGATATTGAAGGAACACTGAATACACCGGCAGACAATTGGCTTACCCTGCAAAATGGCACCCTGAGATTTATGCGTACTGATCCGGCTACCGATTTTACGATTACTCAGGGAAGCACATTTATCATTCCAGCTGCTGCAGGCTTATACATTGATTATGCCAATGCCAATAACAGGAATATTCTGATTTCAAATGCAGCATCCAATACAAACGATCTATATCTGAGTGGCAAACTTACCGTGATAAATGGTAATGTATATGTTGGTATGACTAATGGAACCACAAATAACAATAACGACATAGAATACTCCGGTGGCGGTACCTCTGCTATTGATATACAAGGCGGGAGATTAATCGTTAACGGACAAATACGTCGTAATCCCTCCACAACCAACGGAATTCTGAGTTATACACAAAGTGGAGGTACGGTTGTTATTAACGGGCAGGCAGCCATAAGCGCTAATGCAAAACTTGAAGTGCTGAACAGCGGAAGTGTTTTCAACATGTCTGCAGGTACCATTGCCATTGTACGTGGTGGTGGCAATATCTATGGCGACTTATACCTGCGACCGGCAACAAGTTCCGTGACCGGTGGTGAGATTATCTTTTCACAAAGCCCCCCAATCGGTCCGGTGGTTGATGCTGTTCAAAATTATATACTAGATGCCAGTATGGCCCTCAATGATCTGACCATTACCGGGAAAACCACAGGTACAGCACGCAATGCTACGGTTACTTTATTGATCAGTCCGCTTGAATTAAATGGCAACCTTACACTTAACAACAGCAGTAGTATTTTCGATGTAAATAACACCTATAATATAGATATAACAATTAAAGGTAATCTGAACAACAACGGTACTTATAATCATTATAATAATCTCACAACATTTAACGGAGGGGTCCAGACCTTAGAGGGATCAACAGCCACCGATTTTTACGACTTGCTTATATCCCCGGTCACTTCACTTTCCCTGATCAGAGACATCACCGTACTTAATGACCTTACCCTAAGTTCGGGGCAATTACTGGGAAGTACATTTACTGTAAATGTGAAAGGCAATTTGGTGAACAATGCCAATTACGACGGAGATACTGATACCGGTGGAGTAATTCTGAACGGCACTGCACTTCAACACGTTTCGGGAACAGGTACTTTTGGCCGCCTGGAGCTGAATAACATCGAAGGCGGCAAAATCCTTAATGATATCACACTTCAGAAAGATTTTATTTTAACCAACGGAGTCTTTGATATTAATAAATATCTGCTGACCCTCGGAGTTAACAGCAATATTGAGGGAAGTTCATTCAGCGCCACAAAAATGATCATATCTGATGGCGTTTTCAGTAACGTCGGAATAAAAAAATATTTCAGCATATACAGTGGCCCGGGGCAAACTTTTAACTTTCCATTGGGTACCGCCACAAAATATACACCTGCCTTACTGACATTTACCTCGAACACAAACGTTGGTTCAATGAGGATAAACAATATTAATGATAACCACCCGGGAGTTTTTGATCATGACAATGTGCTGCAATACTACTGGGAAGTTGAAAGTTCAGGTATTGAAGGTTTAAACGGAAATCTTGTGCTCAACTACAAGGATGCCGATGTTCGTGTTACCGGTGCTAATACCGAAGCCGGTTATATTGCAGCAAGACTGCTGATACCGGGCACCAGCTGGATAAAAGCCGCACCCGGAGCGTCAACTGATAATGTTGATGAAACAATTAATACCATAACTTATAACTTCAACACTTCCAATAACCTCAGTGGTGAATACACGTCCGGTATGGATCTTGCTGTACCGGATCAGGTACCTGAATATTCGAGCATTGCTGATGGCGTTTGGTCCGACGAAACCAAATGGGTTCAAACAGAAGGTGATTTATATGCATGCCCGGTGGGTGGGCCAAACGGTTTTATCGTTATCGTTGATCATGAAATTAATGTTGATGCCAGTTACTGTTCTGCATACAGAACAACGATAAACGGTAAACTCAATATTATCACACCGTATTTTGGTCATAATCTCGGTACAGTAAATGGCGACGGAACGCTATATCTGGAAGGCGGAACCCTCCCCGCAGGTAAATACACCTCTTTTTTTGATTGTTTCGGAAACAGTACCCTGGAATATGGAGGAAGCACAAATTATGTTATTATTGCAGATCTTTTTACCTCCATTCCAAACCTGCATTTTACAGGTAGCGGCACAAGAACATTGCCCGATAAGGATCTTACCATATGCATGCAGCTGTTAATCGATGGACCTACACTTGACAACAGCATAAATAATCGTATGCTTACTATTCAGGGTACCATGGAACGCTATAATTCAGGGGCATTTGTAAGCGGTTCCGGGACAGGGGCAACTTTATCATTTGCAGGTTTATCAGCCCAGTCTGCCGGAGGTGTTTCAGGTGATTTTACAGGTTCAAACAGTTTCAATAACCTGGAAATAAATAACCCTGCAGGTCTTACCGTCAGTTCCAATGGAGAAATTGAAGTGAGTGGTAACTTATTATTAACAAATGGTACCATCCGGACTACTACGACGAATAAGCTAACAATTACCAATGCTGCCATTAACTGCGTAATTCCCCCGGCCGGCAGCTCTTCTTCCTACGTAGATGGGCCTCTGATTAAAAAAATCAACCAGGGTGATAATTTTCTTTTTCCTATAGGAAAAGGTACAGAGCCGGGGAATAAGTTATCACTTTCCTCTTCACGGACGGGAACAATATTGTGGACAGCCGAATATTTTACTCCCAATACAACCTCTGCCAGCCTTACTGTACCCCTATCCTATGCAAACTCAAAGGAATACTGGGAAGTCAGCGTTGACGTGGGGAAACAGGCAGTTATTGAACTAAATTGGGACCCGCTAAGTGATTTAACACCGCTGATGACTGAGAATGGCTTAAGCGATATGTGTGTAGCCGGTTATAATACAGGTGTAGGCAGCTGGCAGGAAAAAGAATCCATTGCATCCGGGGACAATAATAATGGTACTGTATATACCTCATCCAGAGTTACTTTTCCTTCAGCAACATCAAAAGACTTTACTGTGGCTTGTATCAACAGTATAAAACCAAGGGCTTCGTTGACTCCCGCAGGATCGGTTTGCGGTACGGCGGGAATACCCGTAACATTTACGGCTTCCGTACCAATAAACCTTGACTATATACTCTCTTATACAAAAGATGGAGTAGCTCAGGCGCCAGTTACGGTCAGCTCACTTCCCTTTTTGCTTCCCACCGATGCTACAGGCGCAATATTCCAGTTAACCGGATTTACCTTTAATAATCCTCCACATGCCGGACCTGTAGGAACGGGAGTAGTTGATCCGGGTACAGTCACCACATACACGGTTCCAACTGTTGCAGCGGCAGGAAGTGATCAGTCCATTTGCGGCGGAACCAATGCCACCCTCGCGGGTAATGTTCCGGACACAGGTACCGGATTGTGGTCCATAGTTAACGGAGCCGGTGGAACAGTGGTTCAACCAACAGTTAATAACAGTACTTTTAATGGTATCAATAGCACAACTTACACGGTTCGATGGACAATAAGCAGCGGCACCTGCATTTCCTCTGATGATGCTATCATTGATTTCCCGTTATTGCCGGTACAACCTGAAACTTTCACTGAAAGTCTGAACGAGGTTTGTCAGAATCAAGCCGGTGTGACCTACTCCGTAACCAACGATGTAACCCTCACTTATAACTGGAATTATTCAGGGGCAGGCATAACTATCAATGTAACCGGTAATTCAGTAAGTGTGGATTTCAGCAGTTCTGCAACCAGCGGTACGCTGAGTGTTTCAACAACCAACGGCTGTGGCACAAGCACATCACTTGACCTATATATACTGGTAAATACTTTACCCCCTACAACTCTGATTTACCATGACCTTGAAGAAAATTGACAGGATTAAAATAAATATTTCACTATTATAAATTAAAAAAGTAAAATCATGAAAACAAAGAATTTAATGAAGATTACAGGAAGTTTATTACTTACTGTTTTTTCGGTCGGGTATTCATTTGCCCAGACCACTACGCCTCCTACTCAACCTAGTGCGGCAACGCCGCATAATGTTGGTGTAAGTTCAACCCACATTTATGACGTTGCCTACACTGTAAGAGTTGCTGATCCCAACTTGTATACATGGACTATTTACACGGCCGATGCCTCCTATGTAAAAGGCGCCGCTGCTGTGGCCGCTACTGACTATAATATTACTGCCGGGGGAAATGATGCCCTTCAGAATATTGAATGGTTATTGGCCGGTTATTATGTGATTGAACTCCAGGAAACCAATCCTGTCGCTTTCGGAAGCTGCGCGGGGACTTTACAATCAATAAATGTTTTTGTTGGTCCAACCGGTACTGTTGAATTTTTACTTGCAGCCGGCACAAACCAGTGTCCTGCAGCCGGCGGATATTCACAAGCTCTAAGTTATACCGGTACTATTTCGTACCCGATAACCGTAGATGTTGAATATACGATTAACGGAGTAACCAGTACAGCCACAATTTCTGTTGCAGATGTTGCTGCTACACTTGATATTCCTGCTGGAGTTAGTTTTTTGGCTAATGGCACAACCACAGATGATTTGACCCGCAGTGTTGAAATCTTAAGTGCGCAAGATTCATTCGGTGGCGATCTTACCGTTAGTGCAACAAGCACACATACGCTTTCCGTTTGGTCATTGCCTGCAACAACGACAATACGTCATGATTAGAAAAAAACGGTTGTCTGGTCAGGTTTAAATTGTGTTCTTCGGAATGTTGTGTATTTACAGGGATTACCTGAATCCCTGGGAATCCGGGGAAGCGAAATGTTAAACTCATTGATTTATAAATCAATGAATTATTGTCGCGTACATTATAGTCCGGAAAAAGGATAAAAATTTTACCGGGAAAGAAAATGAAAAGAATTGGTATAATATTCAGTTGTTTCGTTACGGCTCTTGTGTTTTACAGTGTTAATAATGTAAACGCGCAGGTACAGGTTACCAGAGGGTCGACACACCATTATTCTGTGTCCCCCGTTCCCGGAACTGCCACTTATGATTATCACTGGTCGGTAACTCCCGGTGGTACCTCATCTGATTTTGGTACTTCTGATACAACCAGGGATATTATCTGGAATGGGGCAACGGGCATATATACAATTAGCGTGTATCCTACAAAACCTGTATCAAATTGTGCCGGCAGCAACCAAATTCTTTTAATAAATGTTGTTGATATGAATATTGTATGGTCTTCTACCAGTTCAACCCAGTGTCCAGGGACAGATAACCAATCAGGGGATTTCTCCATAACTGCTGATTATACCGGTGTGACGGGCGCATGGAGTTTTAAATACATTATCGATGATGCAGTTGAACAAACTGTAAATATCACTGCAGGTAACAGTGCAATTGTCAGTATTGACGGATTCACGAATGCCTCCTTTACAACACCTGCGATCCATACAATTCGTATTTCCTCAGTCACCACGCCTGATAATTATACGGTTAATTATACAGGGACCGAGTTTGATGCGGCCACACGATTGTATACAGTTACGGTTTACCCGACACCCGGGACTTCCGGTATTATTCAATTATAATAATGACTGACAGTATAAATGTTATAAAAGGTTTTTCAAATACATATTATTATTTAAAGAAGATGAAGAAATATAAAAAGATGAGGATTAATACTTAACACAAGCTTTATACATGAAAACAATAACCTTTGTTATATGTATGTTTTTTCTGGTGCTTTTTGATGCAAATATTGATATATATGCACAGGCATTATATACCCTTTGCGCAAGCCAGAAAGACGTACAATACAAGGTTGCAGGTAATACCGGTTCAAATTTTCACTGGACAGTGGAGGGCGGACAGATTGTTTCTGACCCTCATGCCGATATAATAACTGTAAATTGGGGTAGCATACCCGGTGAATATAATGTTTCAGTGTATGAAGAAACAGTTAAAAGCTGTTTGGGGAATAACATGATAATCAAAATCAGAATTAATGCCTCTCCTTTAGTGAACCTCGGAAAAGTTAAGAGTATCTGTGAAGGCGAACAGATTGAATTTTATCCGGGGGAAGGTTTTAACACATATCTCTGGCAGGATGGCAGTTCACAACCCACATATACTGCCAGTGAGAATGGAATATATTGGGTAGAGGTTACCAACCAGGCGGGTTGTTCGTTTCGTGATTCAGTTTTATTGATTACTAATCCGCCACCTGTTGTCAACCTGGCTGCTGATACTATGCTATGCGCTCCCAATGAACTGGTGCTCGATGCCGGTTATTTCAACGGATCATATGACTGGTCTAACAGTGAAAATACGCAGACTATTATCGCCCGGGAAGGTGATGGTCAGATATGGGTTATAGTAACCGATTCAAATGGCTGCATCGGAGCCGATACGATCCAGATACTGGGTTGTATTAATCATCTGGATTTAATTATCCCGAATGCATTTACGCCTAACGGAGACGGATATAACGACTATTGGCTGATTAACGGTTATGAAAACTATCCGAACATCTCCGTGAAAATTTTTGACTCCTGGGGTGCCCAGGTTTTTCAATCTTATCAGGGATATTCTCAACCATGGGATGGCACTTCGAATGGAAAGAAACTGCCTGTGAATGCCTATTATTATGTTATTAATAAGGGCGATGGTTCGAAAGAAATTGTTGGAAGTATCACGCTGATCAGATAAATACAATATTTGAATACAAAAAACTGAATACCAGATAAACAGACTGTAAATAAAAAAATGAACATCAGTGCAATAGCACATATAAAATTTAGAAAACATATCCTTTTTATAATTGGATGTGGTATGCTTTTGTGCCCGCTCATTAAAGTTAATGCACAACAAATACCTGTTTACAGTCAATACTCATTTAGCCCCTTCGTGCTAAACCCGGCTGCAGCCGGTGCTGATGGGTTTACTACAATCACCCTTACAAACAGAAACCAATGGGTTGGTGTTGAGGGTGCACCCAGGACATATTCGGCAAGTGTGCAAGCCAGGATTATGAAATTAAGCCACCAACGTAGAAGTGTATCGGTGAGGCGAAGACCTCAGCCTCTTTTTCGAAGCGGACGGGTAGGTATAGGTCTTAATGTCAGAAATTTTCACATCGGACTGATTAATCAGTCCGAGGCACAATTTACCTTTGCTTATCATATTATTTCTGACAACGGTTCACAAATTTCCTTGGGTTCATCACTTGGCTTCCTGGAGTATAAAATAAATACAAACAATCTGAAATTAACTGACATGATTGATGACCCTTTATACAACAATAAAATCTCATTGTTCATCCCGGATGCTAATATCGGTATTTATTATTCCGATCAAAATAAATATATAGGGCTCTCAATCTTACAATTGTTACAGGCATCATTAAATTTTGGTATCAATGAAGGCGAGGATTTTCATATTTACAGGCAGTATTATCTGGTTGGTGGATATCAATACAATCTGAACATACAAAACGTGTTAGAGTCTTCGTTTTACTTTAAATCATCCGAACAATTAAATCTTCAGGCAGATGTATCTTTAAAATATATTCATGATAGTAAGTTCTGGATTGGTTTAGGTTATCGATCCGGGCTGACTTTTATTGGATCAACCGGTGTATGCATTAACAGGTTTTATTTTGGTTATGCTTTTGATTATAGCCCCAAAGGATTACTTAATTATTCATACGGCTCTCATGAAGTCATGTTAGCCTATAAATTGGGTAACAATATTCGCCGTTACAGATACCTTGACAGGTATTAATTACTTATATTGAGATGATAAGGAATATAATATATAGCTTTCTTCGCTATTTCCCGGGGCGCTATTATCCGGGTATTCATTTCTGAGATTTTTCCTGACCAGGTACATGCTTCAGGTCAGTCTTTTATACATCTCACACTCAAACCCGTTGCCTTTGTGCAATGTGATCTTTTTATGGATGTATTATCGTAAGAAAGCTCCCTGAACCAGCAGGTTTTAGCGTCAGCTTCGGTTTTTGTCCACCACTTGCCGGTTTCCTCCAGGTCACTGTATTGTCCGTAATATGTGCGCCAGCCTGCGGGAAGGGCCGTAAAACCCACTATGTTAGTAGCTCCTTTATTCGGGCTGTCCCAATGAACTTTTCCTGTTTCTTTTAAATATCCCCCTGCCTCACCCCTCTGGCCATATCCTTCCTTATCCAGACTTGCACTATCCATACCTAAAAATGCTTCAACCTCCTTCCATTCATCATCTGAAGGTATATGCCAGCCTTCAGGCACCAGTCCACGCGGATCATTTACTGCATACCAGTTGTATAATTTACCGTATATTCTCCCTTTTTCAGTATTATTCTGATAATAACAACATGCTCCTGACCGTGTGTTTTCCCATTGTGTTTTGTCCCTGACCTGTGGGATACTATCCCCGTTTCTGTAACAGGCAACATTCAGATTTTCATCCATCCATACCTGGTCTCCAATTTTTACCGTTAAATATACCTGGCCCCCGGCCTTTACTGCCGGACAAATATTATCATCACATATGGCAGGATGGCTGATATTATTATCACACTTAATATTATATTCATTAATAAGTACATATGATATAATATCCTTCATGTTTTCTGATTCCATTATATTATACAAAAACATTACCTCAGAAAGAAGTCTTTTCATAGCAGCCTTTAATTCATTTGCTTTCTTATAATACTCTTTTGACCGGTTTACATAGTAATCGTAATCAGGTTTGGGTTCCCGTTCAGGTGCAGTAATTCCATATGCCTGCATTATTTTTTCTATTTCAACTTCCACTTTCTCCAGCTCTTCAAGGAATTCTTTATTTTGAATAGTATATGATTTATATCTCAGGGCCATGCTTTCATATTCCTTTGCTGCACTTAAATATTTTTCATATTTTTTCATTTCTTCTTCGGTACGAATTTCTTCACACTTTCTTAACATTTGTCTGCAAATTTTAAGATCAACCAGTTTTTTATCAGGAAGAACAGTGTACCAGAAATTGTCTTTACTATTCAAAGACTTAATAAAGTCATTAAAGTAATCTTTGAATTTCTCCTTTTCCGTATATCTTATTAGAAGCTCCTTATTATATGTGTTATTAATTAACATCTGCTTAAAAGAAGTATCAACTTTTTCATTAAGTAATACCTCGTCCATAATACTCTCCATCTCATTGATATCCTTTTTTCTGAAATCATTAGCAACATATTGATTAAAATAATGGCCTTTTCTTGATCCGGCTTCAACAAAATATTCAGAGGCTGATTCATAATCCTTCATATTAAAATATGCTCCTGAAACGCTTAATAACCCTACCGTAGAATAGCCCGACTTCTTATAAAATTCTGCGGCCTTTTTATAGTTTGCATCTTTGTAATACAAATCTGCCAGTTCATTATAGCATGTAGCCTGGTTTTCTTTTTTATTTGCACAATATTTTTCAGCTTTTTCGTATTGGCCGGCATCATAAAGTTTTTTCACCTGCTCCTGCCCTGTCTTAATTCTGCTTTCCATCTTTATTTTTTGATATTCCGAATATTGGCTTTTCTTCTTCTCTTCCTTATTTTGAGCAAATAAAACCGTAAGGTTAATGGCAAATAATAATACCAGGCTAAAGCTGAATTTTAAAGATTTTGTTTTAATATGTTTCATT
>CAZBUF010000184.1:0-12179 GCA_964495025.1 uncultured Bacteroidales bacterium
CTTCTCTTAATTTAGGATACTTCATTTTTTCGAATCTTTATTTTTACCTGATCCGGCCACTTCTTTATAATCGTCCCTGACGCTCTTGTCTCCGAGCTTTATCCCGAAGAAGTATGAACCTCTGATAAGTGCATGTGCTGCAACGGTAGCTGTAAAAAACAGCAACGGAATAGCAATTAATGCCTTTACTCCTACTTCATTAAAGCCGTAATAAAAAATAAGACTTAGCAATATACTGCAGCAACCGAGGGTAACACATTTTGTTGCCGACTGCAACCTGTTATATACGTCCGGTAATCTCAGTAATCCTATGCAACCAAATAAATTGAACAGGATACCTGTTGACAATAGTATGATAAATATTATTTTACTCATTTAGCTTTTTACCTCCTAAATATTTTGCTAAAGTTAATGTACCGATAAAGCTCAGAATAATCCATGCAATACCTATATCAATAATAAAAGAACGATCTGTAATTACTGCAATTATAGCACAGATACCAACCACCAGAATCCCGAATATATCAATTCCAACCATCCTGTCAGCAATCGTGGGCCCTTTTATTATCCTGTAAAGACAGAAAAAACACAGAGCTATTTGAGCGTATAAAAAATAATAAAGCAGTTGGTCCATTTTTTAGTGTCTGTTGTTAATTTTATATTATTCAGTATCAGCTTTCAGCATTTAAATATTCCTATTCAAATATACGTTTTATCAGTTTCTCAAATCTGCCTGCAACCTTCTGACTGTAAACCTCCGGATCAGTGCTGCTAACATAAATCCAGTGCACATAAATTGTATCGCCTATCAGATCAACAGTTATAGTACCCGGGGTCATTGTAATGGAATTAGCCAGTATCGTTTTAGCAATATTTGTTTTCAGGCTAAGTTTTACTTTTACTATCCCCGGCTTTATTGGCATGGCCGGATGCAATACCCTGTATGCCACCTCGAAATTGGCTTTTATACATTCCCATATAAAGATAATCATGAATATCACAAACCATAAATATCTTTGAGGCTGAAGCATCTTCCAGGCAGGTTTAATAAAGTGCTTTGCAAAAAACAGTATAGTAAGTAAAGCAGCAACTGCTCCGACAATAATGTTTGCAGTGTCAATGTTATAAGTAAACAATAACCAAAAACCCAGCAACATTATAAAAGCAAGAACATACTTCATATTTAATATTTTATAATATTAACAAATAATTAGCTTTATCAATCAAAGTATTTATTATGGGCCCCATCACAGCTTCCCTTATTCCCGGAATCACCAGTAAGCTAAGAGCGACACACAGAATTGCCAGAACAATCATGGAAAAGCACATCGTAAATGGCACTTCTTTTATATCCTTTATTTTATTATCCGGTTTGCCATAGAAAGTATTTTTCTGCAGTTTCAGAAAATATGCAAGTGTTATTATACTAACAACAACGGCAATGAACGCAAGCCAGTAATAATGGGCCTGTACAGCAGCAACAATAATGATCAGCTTACTGAAAAATCCGTTAAACGGCGGCATACCAGAGATCGCAAGTGAGGCTATTAACGAAGAAGCAGATGTAACAGGCATTTTAGAAGACAATCCCCCCAGTTTATGTAAATCGCGGGTACCTGTCCGGTATTCGACGGCTCCTGCGCTCAAAAATAATAACCCTTTGAAAACAGCATGATTTATCAAATGAAACAAACCGCCAAAGATAGCTAATGCAGCAATAGTCTTATTTCCGTTAGTTGTGAGTATAAGCAGTCCTATGCCGAACCCCATAATTATATATCCAACCTGGCTGATGCTTGAATATGCCAGTAATCTCTTAATATCCCACTGGCCGATTGCCAGAAGTGATCCTATTATCATTGACAAAACGCCTAATATTGTTAATGTCAGCGCTACTTCATATGAAACAGAAAACATATTAAAGAACAGCCTGATAATAGCATATATACCTATAGCCTTTATTAAAACTCCGGAGAGCATGGATGATATAGGCGAAGGGGCAGATGAATGTGCATCGGGCAGCCATGCATGAAAGGGAATTATCGCTGCTTTCAATCCGAATCCTGTAATTAGTACCAGCTGGGAAAAGATCAGTATCTTATTATAAGTGCCGGTCTTAATTAATGTAGCAATATCAGCGATATTCAATGTTTTCGTGTTCCAGTATAATAGTCCGATGCTGAAAAGTATGAATAAGGAAGCCATACCTCCGAGAACCTGGTATTTGAATGAAGCTTCAAGTTCTTCTTTTTCTATACCAAATGCTACCAGTGCATATGATGCAATTACCGCAATTTCAAGAAAGACAAAAAGGTTGAACAGATCGCCAGTAAGAACAACGCCGTTCATTCCGGCGACCATTAAAGAAAACAGTGCATAAAAGTTATTCTCAGCCGTATATTTTTTTATGTAGGATATTGCATAGAATCCTGAGAGGAAAGCAATCAGATTAATGATGCACAACATAAAAACACTCAATCCGTCCAGCACAAAGTATATTCCTATGGGTATGCTCCCAACCGGCTCCCATCCTCCGATTTTGTATACTAATGGTTCATTGACCCCATTGATAATGAATTTCACACTTAGACCTATAAGGAACAGAAAAACAAGCAATGCAACCGTTTTCTGAAATCCTTTGACATACCTTCCTATCACAGGTATCAGAAAAGCAGCCCCCAGCGGCAATAACACATATAATGGAATAAATGACCCCATAGTTATCCTTTTAAGCTATTTATTTTTCTTATATCGAAAGTATCATATTTCTTATACAGCCTGATGGCAATCGCCAGCAACATCGCATTAGTAGCCAGTCCGATGACAATTGCCGTTAACACCATAGCCTGTGGCAACGGATCAACAAACTTTGCATCAGGTATATTCTGGTTAATAATAGGTGCAATGCCTCCATCAATATATCCTATTAATACAAGGAACAGGAATATACTGAATTCCATTATCGACAGGCCGATTACAATTTTAATTATATTCCTTTTGGTTAATACACCAAAAAGGCCTACCAGAAATAATATAAAACATAACAGGTATGTAATCATTTTAGTACCTCTTCTTTATAAATTACTAAAGCGAGAAATATAGTAAATAGTGCAGCAGCAACTTCAATTCCGACAGCGATATTATATAAAGGAATTACACCCGCACTTATTAAGTCACCTACTTTCCCTTTGGGTAAATAATTAACAAAAAACACTTTTGTACCAATAAACATAGCAGCAAGTGCCAGTATTAAAAAAATTAATATTCCAATGCTTTCAACAACTGATGAACCTTCTTCTCTTTTCTTAAGTTTAAGTATATCACTCCCATACGCCAGCACGAGCAGGATAAATGCACCTGCAATAACTGCCCCGCCTGCAAAGCCTCCGCCCGGTGTTAAATGTCCGTGTGTAATTATATAAATCCCATACAGGAAAATTAATCCGACAATGAGTTGTGTTACTTTCTTTACTATAGGAGTCATTCCGTTCATAATAATATTTTAATCTTATTTTTTACCTTTTACTCTTAAAATTGTTAAAATTCCAATGACTGCCGTAAATAATATTGTTGCCTCACCCAGTGTATCATATCCCCTGAAATCAAACAGTATGCCTGTAACCAGATTAGCACTTCCGGTTTTTTCAGCAGCGTTCTCCATATAAGCAGTTGACATTCTTGTAAAATGTTCGCCTAAAGGATTTAATGTATATATGGATTCTTTGAAAAAGTATAACAGGAACAATGCAAATACCACAACCATAACAACGTTAATAAGGTAACGCTGATGAATATATGATGAGCCATTTACACTTACCACCGCTTTTTCCTTAAGTTCTTCCCTTGAGCTGTTTAACACAACAGCAATCATTATCACAAGGGTAATTGTTTCAACAACAATCTGTACTATTGCCAGATCAGGTGCTTTGAGAAGCAGGAAGCATATAACCAGCCCGTAACCGACAATCCCACATGAGATAAGCGCTGATAAAAGATCATTCGCGCTCAGGGCATAAATAGCTCCCAATATCATAAAAACAATTATTATTGAGAGTATTATTTCCATATAATTTAAGTTTTAAATCTTTATCAGATCAAAAATATCATCATAATAATAAGTCCTGCTAATATCCATATCGCATAGTTTGATAAAATCCCGTTATGGGCCAGGCTAAACTTACTGTTAAGCCAGTTTATGATATTTTTTGACAGATCATAAATATCAAACCACTTTTCTTCAGCTTTTTTATAGAGAAAGGCAAATAGGTTATTATTAGCAATTGTTTTATAAAATTCAACAGATGCAAAACCTGTTTTTTCATAGAATTTTTCACCTCCGATAAAACTGTCTGCGGTTCTGAAATTTCTAATATTCCCTGCCAGGTAAATAAGTATTCCCAGCAGTATTGAGACCAATATCAGGAGTGAGATAGTTGTTGAGTGCCATGAGCCAATAAATTGAACATCACCTGCTATGGGAACAAAGATTTTTGGTATCACAAAGCTGGTAGCAAACACTCCGGCTCCAATACATATTAATGCAAGAATGACGTTTGGCAGCCACATAAGTACGTTCACTTCCTTCACGTTCTTAAACTCTTCCTTTCTTCTTCCCATAAAAGCTCCTGATATATATTTTATAAAACTGGCCAATGTGAGGGCGGACCCTATCACTGCCAGTGCCAGCCAGATAATCCACAGCTGGTTGGCTAATCCCGCCTCTTTACCAAAATCTATGATGCCCTGGTATATGGTCCACTTGGATGCAAACCCGTTAAATGGGGGTATTCCGGATATCGACAGGGCAAATACAAGTCCGGTTAAAAATGTTATAGGCATAGCTTTTGACAACCCGCTGATATCATCCAGTTCTTCCTTCCCTGTCCTCTTTTCGATGTTTCCTGCAACCATGAACAAGCCACTTTTATATACCGCGTTATTTATCATATGGAACAGACCTCCTATAATTCCCAGAGGAGTTCCCAAACCCAGTCCTGTGACCATATAACCTACCTGTGAAACGGCATGATAACCCAGCAACTTCTTGTAATTATGCTGCATAAGGGCCATCATAACAGCAATAATAATTGTTAAAACTCCTATAATAATAATAATTAAAGTCAGCACCTGGTTTAATACAAACATATCGTTGCATATCCTTGCAAGAAAATAAATACCCAAAAGCTTATCAAGGGAAGCAGGAAGATATGCTGAAGAAGAAGCCGGGGCTTTTTTAACATAATCAGGGATCCATGTATGAAAAGGGAAGGCCCCTGCTTTTGTAAAACTGCCAATAAGCAAAGTTATAAATGCTATATTTCTTATCGCATCTGTTGTGCCAATGTTTAATTCAGACATATTGAGCGACCCTGTGATCTTCCATATAATCGCTATGCCCAAAATCATGATTCCATCAGAGGCTCCGATTATTACCAGTGTTTTCTTTGCAGCAGCTGAGCTCTCTTCGTCATATCCTTTGATCAGTTTATAGCATGTAAGTGCCAGAATACCCCAGAATAAAATAAATAATATAAGATTGTCAGCTAATACCGCGCCAAATGAAGAACCTAAAGTTATGAGGACAAAGGGATAATAATTACGGATACTTTTAGCCTTGTTTATATAAACAAGAGAATAAACGACAATTAATAGTCCAAAGAAGCCAATAAGCAAAGTGATCAATTTATTCAGGCTGTCAATGTTAATTGCCGTATAATTTCCAATACTGTCAAAGCATATGTTTACTGCCTCACTTCTGCAATGGATACCGTCAGTAATACATGCTTTTCCGATAACTCCTTTCAGAGCAAAAACATAATACGCTCCATAAGCGGTGAATGCAGAAATAACAAGTGATACTATTCCCTTGACAGATTTTATCCTTTCAGGAAGAACAAACAGCACAATACCTGCAATTACCGGCAGAAAAATTATTGCTCTTATTACAGGCAAATGTGAAGTATTTAATACAATATCATTCATTATATAAATATTACAGCTTTTTTCTTATTTCATCAGTTTTCTTATGTGAGAGTTTAAGAAGATCTTCCCCGTTACAGATCATTTTTCCCGTACCTGAGTCATAGGCATATGCCATTCTTTCCGTGCAGCAATAACACGGATCAACGGCTGCAAGTGAAATTGTTGCATCCGATATTGTCTGGCCCACACAGGATTTTTTGAATGTCGCTATATTTACATAGCTTGGAGCACGTACTTTGTGCCTTACCGGATAATTTGAGCCGTTTGTTTTTACAAAATGAAATACTTCACCACGGGGAGCTTCGGCATGTCCTGTTCCGTAACCTTCAGGTACTTCTTTTACCTTTGTTTCTATATCACTTGCCTTTGTTTTTTTCAGTCTGTCAGCACATTGTTCGATTATCGATATTGATTCATACATCTCCAGAAGCCTTACTTCGGCCTTTGCAAAAACATCACATCCTTTGGCTGTGATAACCTTCCAGTTTACTAATGGATACGCGGCATACGGATCATCCTTGCGAACATCAACGGCAACATCGGAAGCCCTGGCTGTTGGTCCTACCGCTGCATATTCTATAATATCTTCCTTTGTTAAAATACCTACTCCCTTGGTTCTGGCATGTATCACCGGATCATCCATAACAGCTCCTGTCAGTAAATCCAGTTTTTTCTTAAAAGAGCTCATTATCTTTTTAATCGTCGGCACCTTATCTTCCTCAATATCCCTCCTTACTCCTCCAATCTTGAACATAGCATAACTGTTCCTGTTGCCGGTAATTATCTCAAATAAATCCAGTATGGGTTCCCTGTATTTCCATGCCCACATAAATACAGTGTTATATCCCAGAAAATGGCCTGCTAGGCCGGTCCATAACAAATGGCTGTGGATTCTTTCCAACTCACCAATGATGCTCCTTATATACTTTGCCCTGTCAGGAATTTCCACTTCCGCAATTTCTTCCATACAATTTGCAAATGCAAAGGGATGAGATGTCGAACATATACCACATATTCTTTCAACAAGAAAAAACACCTGGTCAAAAGTCTTTGATTCACTCAGTTTTTCAATACCTCTATGGTTATAACCTGTCTCCCACTTTATATCCCTCACAATTTCACCGTCGCAGTAAAGCTTAAAAAGTTCAGGTTCTTCCTGAAGTGGGTGATATGGCCCTATTGGTATTATTTTGCTCATCTTTTCTTTATTTGGCTATAGCTTTCAGCTTTTAGCAATTTCTGTCAATCACACAAAATTTAAAATTCAACATTTAACATTTCTAATGCCTGTAAGGATAAACCCCCTCGGCCCAGTTTCCCTCAGAAATAAGTTTTTCGAGATTCGGGTGATTCAGAAAGTTAATACCCAGAATCTCATGCATCTCACGTTCAATCCAGTTTGCCGCTTCGAACTTGCAGGTCAGAGATTCTATTTCCGGCTTCTTTTCGGGAAGAACAACATGTAAATTAATAACCAGGCCGTTCAAATCGTTACTGAAATGATAATAAATCTCAAATCCCTTCTTTTTGGTATGCAAGGCTGAGGCAATAATAAATCTGAATTTCATTTTATTAAACAAAAAATCAGCGGCCCTGACAATAGCATCCGGCTTAATTGATACTGTAGCCCTCACGTCACTTTTGATCTCAATATCAATTATATCTTCTTTAAGATTATTCTTTATTTCGTCTATTTCTTTTTTTGATGCCATTTAAATAAACTCCTATATTATTTATTAAGAAGCTTAACAATTCCGGCAAGTATAGCTTCGGGTTTTGGCGGACAACCGGGTATATAAGCATCTACCGGAATGATCTTATCCACAGGGCCGGCAAAAGTATTACCTTCCGCAAATATACCGCCTGTGCAGCCGCACGCCCCAATTGCCACCACAATAATTGGTTTTGGTGCCTGTTCGTATAATTCCAGAAGCCTGGGTTTATCTCTCTTGTTAATAGAGCCGTTCACCAATAAGACATCTGCATGCCTTATGCTTCCCACCAGCTGCATACCGAACCTCTCCACATCATACCGCGGTGTGAGGCAATCCAGAATCTCTATATCACAATTATTGCATGATGCTCCACCAAAGTGAAACAAAAAGAGTGATTTCTTAAAACAAAATTCTTTAAAGCCCAATTTCTCAAATTTTAATATCCAAAAAATATCAAAACAATAGCAATAATAGCCAGCAGGTTCATCCAGATAAAGAAAAACCTCATGGCCTGACCGATTTTAACTCTCGGGTTTGTATTTCTTATCAGGGTGATAATTAACAAAACTGCAAGCACTTTCAGTACTGTCCATAAAATCCCTATGCCCTCCGTATTAAAGCCTTTCATAAAAAGTGCGATTACAAAAGAGGGTAAAGTAAACAACATAATATATTTTGTAAGCTTGATCAATGCATACGCAGAACCCGAATATTCAATAAATGAACCATGATTAATCTCAGTTTCAGCTTCGGCCATATCAAAGGGCACCAGTCCCAGTTTAGCCTGCACGCAAAATATTGCAACGATAAAGAGAAGTACACCTGAAACACTTCCGATAAATGCATTACCTGCATTCTGAGCATTTATGATATCATAGAGGCTTATGCTCATGCCCCCTTTAATTATTATTGCTATAAGTACAAGTAAGAATGAAAGTTCATAACTTATAACCAGCTTCATTTCTCTGGAGGCCCCTACCGATGCCAGGGGATTTCCCGAAGCAAGTGCTCCGATAATGTAAGTTAATGAGGGTATGGTCAGTAAATAAAATATAACAATGACATCACCGGTGAAACCTGTTTTTATTCCAAGCAAAGGAAGTAATATCAGTACACAGGAAATCGTGGCCCCGAAAAGTGAGAACACAGGGGCAAGCAAAAAGGTTAATACCGATCCTTTGGCAGGAATTATCGTTTCCTTTACCAGAAGAAGTTTGAAAAAATCATAAAACGGCTGAAGCAGAGGCGGGCCTTTTCTGAATTGAACCCACGCGGTAATCTTTCTGTCAACAAATGACAAAAATCCGCCGATTACTGCAGCAAAAAGGAAGCCCGGATACACCAGATAGTAAAATAAGTCTTTTAACATATTATTATTCCCAAATATATTCTTTAACTAATATTTTATCGTTCAATTTATAAATGTTTTCATCAGGATCTTCATCGGCATCGACAATCTTTACAATATCATCGGGATATGCGGATGCAAATTCTTCCAGTTCGGAATCATCTGACAGGTTTAAAAATTTATATTCAGATGTCTTAACTTCAAACAGGTCGTTCATCAATGTTCCGAAAGGACAAATGGTTATACATGATTTACATCTGATACAAAGATTAACTGCCCTGCTGATATTCCCGTTTTTATCTTTTTCAAGAGCATCGGCCGGGCATGCCTGAATGCATGGTGCATTATCACATTTGCGGCAGGTAAACTGAAACGTCGCAAGTTCCCTTATTGTCTTGAATGATCTGTCAGCAGGCCCTGTTTTATAAACAGCCTCAACTTTACATTCATCGAGATTCCTTAACCTGTACAAATCAATTAATACCTTTTTGCTCATTGTAAGATGCTGATTATAACCATATATCCGGTTGGTTCTTAATTTCATCATAGGTAAACACAGGCCCGTCTTTGCATACGTAATATTTACCCATCATGCAATGCCCGCACTTCCCTAAGCCACATGACATATTCTTTTCCATTGACAGGTAAATATCACTTTCAGGATAACCCATCTCCAGTAATTTCAGTGTGCCGAACTTCATCATAACAGGAGGCCCGCACACTACCGCAACAGAATTCTTAATATCTATTTTAAGGTTCTCAAGAAGTACAGTAACAACTCCCTCCTTCTCATCCCACTTTTCATCAGCCCTATCGACACTCCTGTAAACTTCAAACCTTTCGGTTCTTCTCAGCTCATCAACAAAAGGTTCATATATACATTCTTCAGGTGTTTTTGCTCCGTAGCAAAGTGTCACTTTCCTGAACTTCTCCTTTTCTGCCATGAGGTTATACATTAACGATCTTATTGGTGCAAAACCACAACCGCCGCCAACTATGACTATTTCCTTGTCGTAAAATTTCTCTACAGGATAACCCCTGCCAAAGGGCCCCCTGATACCAACAACCTCACCCTTCTTCAGCGCATGAATTTTTTCCGTAACATAACCGGCTTTCATAATCGTAACTTCAAGCCTTCTTGTTTCCAGTGGCGATGATGAAGGAGTAAAAGGAGCCTCACCATATCCATTAAGCGTCAGTTCAATAAATTCACCTGTCTTGAATGAAAATTCCTTTTCAGGTAATAAAACAAATGTTTTAATCGTGGGTGATTCGGTAATAACCTTATCTACAGTAGCTTTTACAGGCTTATATATATTTCCGTTGTTTGCCACTTCCTAAATTTTTTATTTTTTACTCACCAGTTCAGTGAACAGTTCGTTTTTGTTTATATTACCTATGCATGATTCTATACATCTTCCACAACCAGTACAAGCCGTGGATTTAAAAGACTCAGGCTTCCATACATATTTACATAAATATCTGTTTTTAAATCTTATATGTTTCCTGCCAAGCGGATCTTCGCCTGCTGAAATACGTTCGAATCCCGGATACTGGCAAGCGTCAACCTGTCTTACTTTTTCGAAATCGGGCCTGTCGATAAGAAGAAAACAAGTGCAGGTCGGGCATATCGTAGCACACGCACCGCAGGAAACACATGTTTTAGCATACTTCTCCCATATAGCTTCTTTTGATTTCCCTATCAGCTTTCCTGTTTCTTTATAATCCGGAAGTTTTGCATTTTTCCTTTTAAGCTCCCCTTTTACCGACTCCCTTTTCTCCTTTAATATCCTGCTGTTCTCACTGCTGATCTCAGCGGGAGAAGCAACTGCCTCAATTTCCCCGGCAATTTCCGCCCCTTTATCAGTATTGACAAAAATCAATATCGAACCGTTAAGAGATACCAGTGACAGATCATTGTTTTTTTCAGGATAAGGATTCACTCCGTAGGTGGTACAATGACAATGTTCCTGTGTTGAGAAACAATCAGTACCGATCAGAATGGAATTCTCTCTTGCATTTTTATAATACGGGTCAATGAAACTTTCATCAAGATATATTTCATCAAGCAATTCCATGCCAGCTAAATCACATGAAGGGATACCTATGATAATATTTTTATTGTGAATTTTTTTATTAATAACAACATTTTCCTTTACAGGCAGCAGCAATGTTTTCAAAGGAGTGACGGGCTTCGGTGTATTGTAAATAATATTATCTGTATTTTTATCATCAATAACCTCATAATCAATACTATCACCGTTATCCACCGTTGCCAGCACCTTATATGAGCCGGTTAGTTTTTGTAATGTTTTCTGCCAGTCTTCCTTAGTTAGCTGGAAACTCTTCATTATACTTTTTTGTTCCAAATTTCACAAAAAATAAAAGTAAATATAGAATAATTGTATTCTTTTAACAAAATTTTATTCGAAGAATTTATTATTTTTATCGTAAAATATATTTAATATAAATAAAAGAAACTAAAGAATAATTAACAAGAGTAAAAAGACAGTTTGCATAAAATGGTAAGTGATAAGGTAATAAGAAGATTTCTGCAATATCGTATAAGCCTGATCAAGTTTCAGAGGTTAGGTTTTGAGAAAGTTTTTTCATATAATCTTGGTGAAGAAGTAGGCGTTACTCCGGAACAGGTGAGAAAGGATTTTTCATATTTCGGAATAAAGGGAAATAAGAAAGGTGGCTATGATATTGAGAGCCTGTTAAAAGCAATAAGTGAGATTTTTAAAAGGGATGAGGACAGGAATATTATTATTATTGGTATGGGAAATATCGGAAAAGCACTTACAAACTATAAGGGTTTTGCCGAGAACAGAATAATTATTAAAGCGGCATTTGATCTTGATCCTGCCAAATATACAAAGAAGTTCAGTATCCCTGTTTATCATACTGACAAGATGGAGACAACAGTTAAAAAATTCAACATTAAAACAGCGGTGATTGCTGTACCCGAATATGCAGGACAGGAGGTTTGTGACAAGCTTGTGTCTCTGGGCATAAAAGGTATCCTTAATTTTTCACCTTTGATCTTACGTGTCCCTGATTATTTTTATGTTATTATTGTTTATCTCAGAAGTGAGTTTGAGAGCCTGTTCTATTATTTCTGAATTCAGTAT
>CAZBUF010000185.1:0-3314 GCA_964495025.1 uncultured Bacteroidales bacterium
CATATAACCACCAAGCTTAAGATTACCTGCGGTTTCCACATCCTGAAAATCTTTCATGTATATTGCAGGAACAAGGGATAGCAGCGATTTAAAATCAACCTTATTGGTGCGGAATTTCATATCTACTTCGGTATTTTCTTCATCAGGCATGCTCACGCTGCCATCAAATCCAAGCGACAGATCATTCAGCCTGATCTCATTTTCCTTAAGAATGAATATAGAATTTTTCAGGTCGGCATCAAGGTTTACGTTCATATTCAATGAAGCATCCCTGAGATACCTTATATTATCCATTACAACATTTACTGCTTCCGTTGAAGATTTTACGGAGATATTGGTGAAATCCCGGCCAAGATCACCTTTCAGAAGAAAATTAAAATTTCCGAGCGATGCCGCTATTTTCGAACTGTCATCAATATATGAAATATTGGCGTTCCTGATCTCAAATTTTTTAATTGCCACGGTTGTAGTGAATTCAGCTTCCGCAGTGTCAGCAACTTCTGCTTCCTCTTCTGCAGTCTCGACATATATATCCCAGTTGGCGGTGCCGTCTTCAAGTATCCGTGCTCTTATGTCAGGCTTGTCAATAAGTATTCCCTTTACTTTAATATTCTCCATTTTTATGGCGCTGATTATATCAACACTGACCTTCGCTGCTTTAAGTGCGAGAAGCGTATCACCTTCAAATTTATCCTTACCTGTAACTGTAAGTTTCTTAAGAGAAACGCTGAGGTTCGGAAAGTTTCTTATAAAGGATATACCAACATTGCCGATCTCAACCTTTGCATTTACATTTTTATTGATTTGTTCAGTAACAACTTCCAGTATTTTACCTTTGAATAAAATGGGGCCGGTTATTAAAATTGCCAGTAAGATCAGGATGACTATTGACAGTATCTTCAAAAATTTCTTCATGATTTTAGTATTAGAGTTTTAATATTTAAAAATATACAATTATCCTGAAAAGATTGCACTATTTTTCGTTAGAATTAAATATAACTTCAGATAAGATTTTTTTACAATTCCGTTAACATATCTGCAGTTATGAATAATGCGTTTAAAACTTAAAACTTTCATAAAAGGACATGCAATTTATTCTTATTTTTTTTGTTACCGGCAATAGCCTTTTTTAGTTGATGAAATACTGACATTCGTCAAAAGATTTATAACATTTTTTTCGTAATACCGTATTTGAAGTATCTATATATGATTAATAACACTTAAACCTCCAAAACAGATCGTGTATAATGCGAAAATTTAAAGTTTACAACAATCAGCTTGAGGTAAACCAACTTAGAAGTGAGGACGCTTTATTCCAGGCAATTTTCAACAACTCTGCGGAAGCAATCTTTCTACTTGACGGACAAGATTTTACGATTCACGAATGCAACAACCAGGCTGTAAAATTGTTCCAGGCGGAAAGCAAGCTCGATCTGATAAACCGCCAGTCTTTCAGTCTTTATAACAGTGAACCTGTTGAATTCAGCAAGGATATCATTATTCAGGAGATCAATAAAGGAAGCGAGTATAAGCAGGAACTGGCTTTCAGGACTTTACAGGGAAACGTATTCTGGGGAAGCATCTCGAAAAAGATGCTGTTGGTCAATGATGAAAACATAATTATTTTACGCATTAACAAGGTAATTGATTACATAAGGGCTGCGGAGACATTAGCCACATTAATAAAGAATACATCCAGGGTAACAGGCGAACTGTACCTTAAAAAACTCACCGAGCTTTTAGCCACTACATTTGAAACAAAATACTGTTATATAGCCAAGGTCATTGACAGGAAGAAGAAGCAGGCCGGGACAGTTAAGTTCTGGTCAGATACTTCCGAAGGAAAGAACTTCGTCTTTGATTATTCAGGCACGCCTTGCGAAAATGTGTTAAATGGTTATATAACATTTTATCCACAGAATCTGCAGGAGATGTTTCCCGGAGATCAATGCATAGCCAGCATGGGGATTGAGAGTTTTATCGGGGCTCCCATATACAACAACAGTGAAGAGCCTATGGGGTTGCTTGTGTTGATGGATGATAAGCTTATGCACGAGAAATCCAACTCCAGGTATATTTTGTCGGTCTTTGCTTCACGTGCGGGGGCTGAGCTGGAAAGAATGAATGCTGAAGAGCTTTTAAGAAAGAAAACAGAGGAGCTTGTTGAGGCAAATAAAATGAAGGACAAATTCCTGAAAATTACTGCTCACGATTTAAAAAACCCGTTTAATTCCATACATGGTTTCTCAGATCTGTTGCGAAGAAAAATCAAAGATATTGATAAGGATAAGATCCGGGAGATGGTTAATATCATCGACGATTCGGTAAAAAACAGCTGTTCGATACTGGATAACCTTTCGGACTGGTCAAAAACACACAGGGAGGTTCTGCCTTTCAAGCCTGAAAAAACCGATCTGGCTGAGATATCGGCATCTGTAACTGATTATTTTTTAAATCATGCTCAAAGTAAGGGAATCAAGCTTTGCAACAACATAAAGAAAAACACGCTCGCCCTGGCAGATAATTATATGGTTCATTCTGTTTTCAGGAACCTTATATCAAATGCTGTAAAATACACAAATAAGAAGGGCAGGGTCACAGTTGACGCCATTATTAAAGATAACGAAATTGAAGTAGTGATATCAGATACCGGCATTGGCATTGATAAGTCTGTTAATATGGACCTGTTCAATATTGAAGAAAAAAATATCAGGCAGGGTACTGCCAATGAAACCGGTTCAGGTCTGGGCCTGGTAATCTGCAGTGACTTTATCAAAAGAAATAACGGCAGCCTGTCTGTTGACAGTGTTGTTAACAAGGGCACAAAGGTACGTTTTACCCTTCCGCGGTTTAAGGATTAAGCTGAAGAGATATGTTGCTGGTTTCTCGCTACTCGCTACTAATTTTTATATAATATCCGGGATAATTCAGCTTCAACATAGTGACTGGCCTGTTATCAGTTTATAAGCATGTATTAAATATTTGTAAACGGATAAAAATGTTTTAAATTTGATAAAAGTTAATTAGCAAAATATGATAACCGGATATATACTAAATGTATATTTTGTAGTTAAGGCAAGCATTTGCAAATGAAAAACAAATGCATTACAATAGTGATATATACAATTGTATATGTTGATACGTTTATGGGCAAGCGGTAAAGACAGCAGGCACAGAGAAATGACAATGAAAAATAATATTAAACTTGATATGGAAAAGTTGATATGTGGTCCGGCTGCTCAACACTTACAGCCGACACGAATGTGTTTTAATTTTTCTTCCTACCGCACAAAAATTTTAAAATTCTATAAACA
>CAZBUF010000186.1:0-10632 GCA_964495025.1 uncultured Bacteroidales bacterium
AAAAATCATCAGGAAAACGATGGGACAAAAGACCCTGGCAATTATAACAATGGCCTTGAATCGGTAAGAAGCATTTTATTTTATATAACGATAATAATTCTGTTATTTATTGTTCAGGTTGTACTGAATATTCTCGGATGGATTCCCAACTCAGGATTGGGCTTTCTGGGAGGTTCACTGAATATCAATACATTTATTTCACTAATTCTGCTTTTTCTTGCTGTAATAACTGTATTTGGAGTATTTATCATCCCCACTCACAGGCTTTTCAATATCTTCCGCGAGGTATCCGTCAGTGATTCATTATCATTGCTGGGAATAATATTCAGAAAAGGTTTGCAGTATATACTCTTACTTATTCCTTCCTCCTTTTTCAGTTTGCTATTGATAATAATACCTTCGGTTATTCTATTAATAGCCCTGAGATTCAGCCTTTATGTTAAGGATGGTGTAACTGATGCCAGAATCAGCACTTTAACAAATGACAAGATCGAAGCCACGACTGAGATCCGGGAATATGAAATTCAAAAAAGAATTGATAACCTTATATTTTACAAAAAATATCCGGGAAATATTTTCAGGGAAATAGCAGGCAGAAGTAATATTGATTTTGAGATAAAAAATAAAAGAAATGAACTGACGGATGAAGAAGCCGAATTGAAGCTAATTGAAAATGAAACTACGGTTGAGACCGAGCAAATTGAAGCGCAGATAAACAATGAAATATTAAGGAATGAAAACAGTTTACTGGTGCAGGACTTAAAAAACCAGAAACTAATTCTTGAAAGAAATCTTAAAGAAATAATATCTACAAAAGGGCTTATAATTCAGAAATTAATTATTGATATCAAAGGGCTGGAGAATTACAGAAAGCAGTTATTTTTTGCTTTTTTATTTGCAGGCATCTGGATATCGATATTTTGCGGCCTCGTAATAGCCTTTGGTTTTGCTTACCTGGCAAATGCCTTCTATGAATTATATCTTTTCAGGAATGACAACAGTCCTGCTTACTGGAAAATTATTATGGATCAGGAAAAAGAAAAGAACAGTAACCAGCCGTTATTAGGCTTTACGTTACTTATTATCTCAATAGTCCTTGTTTACTATTTCCTTTTTATATCAGGGATCTCAAATATCTACCAGTTATTTGATTTCTTCAGGGGATTCGGCCCTTCATTATAAAAACCCGGACTTTTTTACTTCAGGCTAATTCTTTCTTTTGATGCTACCTGCACTGGATGTACTTATATTCTTAATCCTGGGTTCTCCTTTATATATTATATCACCTGCGCTGTTTGAACTGAAGCTGGCTTCTTCGGTGATAAAGACCTTTGCGTCGCCTGCGCTGGAAACATTTACATCTCCTGTCTTTGCTTCCAGGTCAAAAGCATTCAAATCACCCGCACTGCTTAACCCTGCTTTCAGGTAACCTGTTGTGCCTGATAAGGTGGCATTTCCCGAACTGCTGATATTAATATCGATCTCATTTGCCACGACATCGAGTTTAAGATCCCCCGCACTGCTAAGCCTTATATGCAATTTGTCAGCTGTAAGGGTATTCCGGCCTTTGACATCTCCGGCACTTGAGATATCAATTTTATCCAGATTTACATATGTCAGATACACTTTTTTTGATTTTGCCCTTTGTATGTTTTTCTGTGTATAAATTTTAAGAGTATTGTTATTAGCTTCCGTAAGAATAGCTTCCAGAATATTTTCATCAGCTTCCACTTCCAGAGAAACCCTGTCGCCCTGGGTAATATATACATCTATTCCGGAACTAACGCTAATACCGCTGAATTCCTGTACGTTTCTTTCTTCAGTAATAACATTACCGTTTCCCGAAATCTTTTCGGGCATGTCCCAGTAGCATCCCAATACTAATAATAAAGGGACAAAAATTATAAATTGCCTGATAATTTTCATAGTTACAAATTTTTATGGTTTATTATATAGGACGTATTTAAAAGTATATTTATTACAGCCCGGGAAAAAATATTTAACAAAGTATCAAAAACCATTCCTTTTCATATAAGCATAACTAAATTAATATCCCCTCTTTATACCCTGATTTAACAAGCTCAATATTGTTTGGATCGGCATTACCCAGATGATGCCTTGTATCTGCCAGGAGTATATGTTTTGCCGGAGGATTTAAAGGTTTATCCTCTCCGAAAAATTCCTTTCTTTTTGCATTTATTATCTGCAGTCCCACTGAATCAGCTGCCACAGGATCCATGCTCACAATCAGTCCGCTATAAGGCCAGACATATTTCTTATTAAAATGATGCGGTCCTACTCCATGAAAGAGAGGAGTGAACATGACAAGGATATTCAGCCGTGTTTTGCCTTTAACTGCAGGTAATTCATAAAGTTTCGCTAGATCGGCGCATGAATCAGGGTGATAGGATGGCAGACTTTCGGCAAATGTTATGTAATTTTTCAATAAACTGCCCACTCCTGACCATGCGTGAGTCCGCATAGGCCTGACATTTATCAGAGCTGTGGATCTTTGGAAAACAGGATCGCTTTTTACACCACGATCATTTATACTTATATTTTCCTCAGCTACTCCTGCGGCAATAACTTTTTTCTTTATGGCTTTCCCTAGTGAATCCGGGGTAGGTAAGTAGTTCCAGACATTTGATTTTATGCCAACAATATCATCAGGTTTAATAATCTTATTCCATGCCTCCTTTGCAGTTGAAGCATTTATCAATTGCATGAGGGCATCGTCAAGCATCTTCTCTGCAATATCAGGGTTCGGATTGTTTTCACTATCCAGAAGCTCGTTATTTCTAATAAGTATGACCCTGGATTTGTTAACCCCCTGCCCGAAAATGCTGACAGAGGAATTCATAAGCAGAGCACTGCCAATTCCTGCTTTTGCAGCATCTTTTATTAGCTGTCTCCGTGTTATTGTTTTCTTTTTCATTTTATGTCAGGTTATAGGGTTATTTATTTTTTACTGTTGCCTGCATACTGCAGCTTTAACTTTACGTCAGATAAAAGCCCCGATGCAGCCTTCTCTGACTTTCCGTTAAAAACAGCAATAAAGTTATAGCCAGAGAGGTTTGCCGACATCCATGACTGATCTTCCAACTGTAACACATCTGTGGTTTTACCTTCCTGAAAATAATTCTCAAGAAAATTCTCATATGCCTTTGAGGCGGTCTCTTTATCCTTATACTGAATTATCAATAAGTAACTTCTGTTTTCCGGTTTCCCATATTTTGCAAGAACCGCATCAGCATTATCATCAATGAGAAGAAAATTTTCATCAGCAATATAATAATAAGAATTAAGCCATATATAATGGTGAAAATATAAAATACCTGCTTTATCCAGTCCTCCTGAAGGTAATAAATCCAATATTCCAGGCACAGTCCCCTCCCCTTCAATAGCATCGGAAATCATTTCTCCCAGATCATTTATCAGTTTTTTTGATTCATCTGTTTCTTCCGGAGACATTATTGAGACATAATAATTTTTTTTCCAGAAAAACAAAACACCCTCAACATACTGAGAACCCTGTCCGAATGTATAATCCTCCTCATATCTGGTGTGAGAAAACACACCAAAGGCATTTTCAGGATCACCCATATCAAAAATCTCAACAGTGACTTCCTGTTGTCCGGGACCTGTGTATCTTCTGCTGATGGCAGATATATAACCATAAGAAATATATAATTCAGCTCCACCGTCAATATAATCATAAAGATTGTTATTATCTGTAAAACGCTGTATGTTGCCACCAACCCATCCGTTAACTGAATCCGGGAGTATAGGAAATATGTTAGCCATTGATTGTGTCATGCTTATTACCGATAAAAGAAATGTTATTAAAACTCTCATTAACCGGCCTGTTATTAAGTTTATCAATTTACGCTTATGTTCATTTGCACATCAATGCAAATATACTTAATCTACAAGTGTTTTCCCTGAATTTTTAAAATTCCAGAATAAACATTGTTTCCTTTTCAGGTATGGATCTTACTTTTATTTGTCCGTTATGAAGTCTCATGATCTGCCTTGATAAACTCAGTCCTATGCCAGTCCCCTGTTCTTTGGTAGTGAAAAAAGGAATGAAAATCTTATCAATATTATCTTCCTGAATGCCTTTTGCGTTATCAATTACCTGGATTATTGTTTTATTTTCAGGATAAATGAAAGCTTTGAGTTCGATTTCCTTATTCCCGGCATTATCAAACGCCTGGATTGAATTTTTTATCAGATTCAGCAGAATTTGTTCAACCAGTTTTTTATCAGCTGTAAGATTCAGTGAATCAGGAATGACTTCAATTTTAAGGCTGATATCATTTTTTATTAATTCCTTTGACATGAGCACACTCAAATCTTCAAATACGTCCCGAACCGGGAATTGTGTAAAAACAGGTTTGGGCAGGAGAGTAAGACTCCTGAATTTTTTAACAAAATCAACCAAACCGTCACTTCTTTCCTCAATAATATTCAATCCCCTGACGGAATCATCAATCAGTTCCTGTTCGATGATATGCAAAGGTTTTGTTCTTTTCTTATCTCCATGTGTCAGCAAATCTTTATTGTTTTTATTGAAGATGAAATGGGGCTGATAGAATTCATTATCTCATGGGTCAATATTCTGATAAGTTTTTGCCATGATTCCAGCTCCTTTTCTTCCAGTTCGTTCTTAATATTCTGTAATGAGATCAATTTGATTGTCTTTTCCTGAAGTTTAAAAACACTTGCTTTTGTTGCAAGTTGCAGTAACTCATCTTCGGCTTTTATTCTAATTAATCTTTGCTCCCCCGGCTTAAGGTTCTTTAGCGTCGCCGGCAAATTCTTTTCAACTCTTTCAAGTACTTTCAGATTCGCCGCCCTTCTCACACCTATCAATTTTTTTGCTGCATTATTAAAAATCTCAATATTGCCATTATCATCAAATGATATCAGCCCTATGCCGACATGATCCACCAGATTCTGGAGATATAAATTTTTATTAATACTGTCAATTTTTAATTTGCGTATTCGGTTATTAATATCATCAAAGCAGCCGTACAATTTACTATATGTTTTATCGGGAGCCATTCTCTGATATATTAGTGAAGAATCATCATTTCTTATAGCATCAAAAAAACCTGCCAGATCCCTGTTTATTTTATTCAATTTATAAATGATAAAATACACCTGTAGTGCTATCAGAAACAAAATATTAAGCTGTATTAATATATCATTTCTGGAAAAATACATGAATGAGAAAATAAAACAAGTCAACGTCAGTAATAATACACGTACAATTAAATTAACATACAGACTTTTATAGATCATTGTTTTAAATTTTGGATTATTTAATTATTAAATTTTACAAACCGTATTTTTCTATTTTCCTGTATAATGTCTGGCGTCCGATTCCAAGTTCTTTTGCTGCATCACTTATATTCCAGTTATTGTTCTTCAGCGAATTATTAATAATGTATTTTTCGCCCTCATCCAGGCTCATTGCTTTGTTAACACTTGTTAATGTATCCGCATCCGTGTTAAAAGAAAACTCTTCGGGCCCCAGTGTGTCGGACTCGCACAATATTATAGCTTTCTCAATTGTATGGCGTAATTCCCTGACATTTCCCGGCCATGAGTGGCTTTTTAGTTTATCCAGAGCTTTAGCCGTGAATTTTACAGGGAACCTTTCATATTTATTTGCATACTGATTGAGATAGAACTCCGAAAGCAGTATAATGTCATTTTCACGGTCCCTTAATGGCGGAATAATAATCTGTAAGGTATTCAACCTGTAAAACAAATCCTCCCTGAAAAGATTATCCCTGACAACAGATGGTAAATCTTTGTTGGTAGCACTTATTAACCTTATATCAACAGGGATTTCCCTGTTAGTGCCAACAGGAATTATTTTTTTTTGTTCCAGCGCCGCGAGTAGCTTTGCCTGTAATGAAAAACTAAGGTTGCCAATCTCATCAAGAAACAAAGTACCGCCTGATGCTGCCTCAAATCTTCCTATACGATCATCTTTGGCATCTGTAAATGCTCCTTTGACATGTCCGAAAAGTTCACTCTCAAAAAGTGTCTTGCTCAATGATCCCAGATCAATGCTGACAAAATCCTTCAGACTTCTTTTTGACTGGCGATGAATTTCACGCGCAATAAGTTCTTTACCCGTACCATTTTCTCCCAGCAGTAATATATTGGCATCAGTTTTAGCAACTTTATTTATTGTCCTGTTAAGCTCTTTCATTACTTCCGACTCGCCGATTATTTTGCTGTAATTTCTATTAATATCCTCGGCTATCTGTTTTTGTTTCAATTTAAGTTTTTTTATTTCATTGCCTGACATGCGCAGCTTTAGCGCTGCGTGAAGGGTAGCCAGCAGTTTCTGGTTATCCCACGGCTTTGTGATAAAATCAGTTGCCCCTTCTTTGATGGCCCTGACTGCCAGCTCAATATCACCATAAGCAGTTATCATGATCACCACTATGGCAGGATCCTGTTTTAATACCTTTCTGAGCCAGAAAATACCTTCATTCCCGGTATTAACTCCTGCTGTAAAGTTCATGTCCAGCAGCACAACATCTATATTCTTTGTTGACAAAATGAAGGGTATCTGATTTGGTGTGTTAAGTACAGTAACTGACCTGACATATCGCTTAAGAAACAACTCCATTGAATTAAGGACACCGGTGTTGTCATCTATTATAAGAATATCTCCCTGTTTTGCTTTCATAGCATTCGGTAATTAATAATCAACTATAAAATTAGTAAAATGTATGATTATAACACATCAATTGTATTATTTTGGAACACTTTTAATGTTTTTATATACTATCAACTTTCTTATATACCAGTAATTCAATTATTTATAAATTCTGGCATACAAGATGTATATATGTTAGTAAATAATCATATCATGATAAGAACAGAAAAACTAAAAAAAGTATTCAGGACCGAAGAGGTTGAAACAACAGCATTGGATGCTGTTGATCTGAATGTATCAAAGGGAGAATTTGTAGCGGTAATGGGACCATCAGGTTGCGGAAAATCCACACTTCTTAACATCCTTGGTTTACTGGATAATCCTTCAGATGGCAAAGTCTGGTTCAACGGGATTGAAGTGTCAAAATACAAGGAACGTCAGAGAACAGATCTTCGCAAAGGTAATATCGGCTTTATTTTCCAGAGCTTCAATCTTATAGATGAGCTCAATGTTTATGAGAACGTTGAGTTACCTTTATTATACCTGAGAATGCGTAGCAGTGAGAGAAAAAAGAAGGTCAATGATATTCTTGACAGGATGCAGATTTCTCATCGCAGGAAACATTTCCCGCAGCAGCTTTCAGGGGGACAGCAACAAAGAGTGGCAGTTGCCAGGGCTGTAGTAACAAACCCGCAGCTAATACTGGCTGATGAACCGACAGGGAACCTCGACTCAAAGAATGGCGAAGAAGTGATGAAATTATTAAGTGACCTGAATAATGAAGGCACTTCTATAATAATGGTGACACACTCTCCATCGTATGCAGAAAGTACAAACAGGGTCGTTTATCTTTTTGACGGGCAGGTAGTGACCGAGAATATTAGGGTTTAGGTAAACAGTAAGCCGGCAGTTATTTAGAGCAGTTTCGGGAAATCCTGTAGAATTGTTGAGATATGAAATGCAGTTCAACTCCCATTTAAGGAATTTAGAAGTAAAAACAAACGAATAACCAAATATCATGTTAATAAATTATCTGATAGTAGCATGGAGAAACCTGAGAAAGAACAGCATGGTCTCATTTATAAATATTATGGGCCTTACTTTAGGACTTGCGTCCGCAGTACTGGCATTACTATATGCCCGTCACGAACTTACATTTGAAAGCTGTCATGAAAAATCTGAAAATATCTGCAAGGTTTATCTTTCCGGAAATATAGGACAGCTGGAAAATATTCCCACCACATTCGGGCCGGAAGGGGAAGCGCTTAGAAACATGTTTCCCGAAATAGAAAGTAATTCAATATCCTGTATTGTTGGCGGCATTGTCAGGGTTGGTGAAAACATCTTTAAAGAAGATAATATAATACTTGCTGATTCAGTATATTTTTCGATTTTTACAATTGAGTTTATTGAAGGAATTAATACGCCTGATCCACAGACAGTAGTGTTATCCCAAAAGGCTGCACGGCGATACTTCGGTGATAAAAGTCCCGTTGGCGAGAATATTACATTTAACCTCCATGGCCAGAAAATTGTACTGAATGTAACAGGTGTTTTTAAAGATTTTTCATCAAACACCCATTTGCTGGCGGAGTTCATTATTCCCTTTACACTTGTAAAGAGATTTGAATCTATTAAGTATATGGAATACGAGTCAAATATTTTTAATACATATGTGTTTATCAAGCCCGGGACAAAAACTGATGAACTTAACAGGAAAATCAAATCATCATATGAAATACCGGTAGATATTGAAAATATATCAGCATTTGTAATGCCAATAAAGGAAATTCACTTCAGGGGTACATATGAAAATAACAAGGGAAAATTATTTGTATTTCTTGCAGGAGGTTTCTTTATGCTTATCACTTCATTCTTCAATTATATCAACCTTACAAATATACTCTTTTCAACCCGCAGAAAGGAAACCGGCATTCGCAAAGTTAACGGAGCAAAGAGTTATAATATTTTCACGCAGTTCTTAACCGATACTGCTCTGTCTGCTCTTATCGGCTTTAACCTGGCTATTATAATGATAAAACTGGTACTTCCATTGTTCAATACACTTATGGACACTCATATCAGCCTTAAACCTGATTTGCCTTTTCTGGGGCTGGCTTTTCTCTTGTTTTTCATTACTTTATTATTTTCAGGCCTGTACCCGGCAATCAGGTATTCTGCCTTTAAGCCCGTTCATCTTATGACCCCAGGTGGTACAAAGATAGAAGGTAAGAGTTATTCCAGGCGTATCCTTACTTCATTCCAGTTTTTTCTGGCAGTACTTTTTATCCAGGTTATGCTGGTAATGAGTAATCAGAATAAATATATTTTTAGCGACCAGATAAAGAGATATAACTCTGACAATGTAATATGCATTACTGGTTATCACTGGGGAAATTTGAAAAAAGTAAAGCAGGAGTTATTAAAAAATCCGGGTGTTGAAGCTGTTTCATGGGGAACAACTATTCCATCATTTGGTATGAATTTGACAAGTAACTGGAAAGATGAACATAATAATGAAATGGCTGTAACACAATCTTTTGAAAGCGATTATCTCAAAGTATTCGGAATAAAAATGATAAGCGGCCGATTCTTTTCGGATGAATATAGCTCTGATAAGGAAAATAGTATAGTGATTAATAAAAAAGCGGCCGATATGCTGGAGTATTCAGACCCTGTTAACGAAATGATATATGCCTTTGGAAAACAATATAAAATTATTGGTATAATTGATAATTACATGGCTGTGCCTCCTATTTTCGACAATATGCCCCTGTTAATTAACAAAAGTAATGATGAGGATGCATACCTCGTAATACTTATTAATTCTGCTGACCCTCAGTCTGCGCATGATTATATAACAAGCGCCCTGCATAAATTTAATCCCGAATATCCGGTAGAAGTTAAATATCACGAGGATGTCCTGTTTGAACAGAAGGAATCAAAATCATACATTTCTGCAGGTAAACTTATGAGTATGTTCTTCTTTCTTACTATTGCAACCTCATTGATAGGATTATTCGGTTTGTCGGTATTTATAGCTGAAAGGCACCGTAAAGAAGTAGGAATAAGAAAAGCTTGCGGAGCTCCGGTTTCGAAAATTATTTTAAAGCTCTCAAAAGGATTGCTCGTACAAATTGCAGTTGTCCTTGCCATTGCCACGCCTATCTCCTATTTTCTTACAACGGGTTACCTGACAATATTCCCGGTTCATTTCAAACCTGGCATATTCTTCTATCTCACAGGTGGAATAATTGGTTCGGTAATATTAATTTTCACTGTAAGCTGGCAAACATGGCGTGCGGCGAACAGGAATCCGGTGGAAGCTCTCAGGTACGAATAGTGATAAGAACAGTACCTGATTAATGGCACAGGACCAATTAATGTTTTATATTATTAATGAATAATCAAATGAAACGTCCATGATAAAATAATCATTAATATCTCATAAGTAAATGATTGTTTTAACATGGTAAGTTACATGTGACCAAATAATAAAATAAAATATAAACACATGAAAAAAATATTATATTTATTTAAATTTAAATCAGTTATGAGAAAATTATATTTATTAATCATAATATCCTCTTTTCTGACAGTCATTTTAAACGGCCAGGCCGGTAAAAATGCAGTTACAATTATTGTCACAAATATCAGGAATGATAATGGATCAATAGGAGTGCAACTCCTTAATGAGAATGATTCTGTAATCAGAAGTATGTACATACCTATAAAAAGTGAGGTTGCTTCAACAATATTTCCCGGTGTTACCAGCGGGAAATATGCCATAAGGGTTATTCATGATGAAAACAAAAATGGCGATATAGACTTCAACTGGCTGGGAATACCAAAAGAAGGTTTTGGCTTTTCCGGTGATAAAAAAAGGTATTTCGGATATCCGGATATAAAGGATATACTTATTAAAATTGACCGTGATACGGAGATAA
>CAZBUF010000187.1:0-2956 GCA_964495025.1 uncultured Bacteroidales bacterium
ATTCCTGAAGCCGTGGCCTTCATTATCTTTCACCATATACTCAACTTCAACACCTCTTTCTTTCATCTTTTCCACCATCTGGTCCGATTCGTTCTTATTCACCCGCGGGTCATTTGCTCCCTGTGCAATAAAAAGAGGTGCAGTGATCCTGTCGGCATGCAAAGAAGGTGAAACCTCCGCAAGCATTGCACTGTCCTTTTCAGGATCACCTACCATTTCATAAAACATTTCCCTGATAGGCTCCCAGTATGGTGGTATTGTTTTCATAAATGTGAACATATTTGATACTCCCACATAATCAACTCCGCAGGCATAGAGGTCAGGCGTGAACGCCAGGCCGGCAAGTGTTGCGTATCCTCCGTAGCTGCCTCCGTATATAGCAATTTTATCCCTGTCGGCTATACCCTGTTCCACAAGCCATTTCGCCCCGTCAGTAATATCATCCTGCATGGTCTTACCCCACTGTTTCATTGATTTCAGCCAGAATTCTTTTCCATAGCCTTTTGAGCCTCTGTAGTTAACCTGCAAAACAGCGTACCCCTGGTTGGCGAGAAACTGTACTTCGGGGTCAAAACCCCACTGATCCCTTACCCAAGGCCCGCCGTGCACATCAATCACAACAGGAATGTTCCCGGGTTTGACACCTGTTGGTAATGTGAGGTACCCGTTAATTGTAAGCCCGTCTCTGGACTTATACTGAACGGGCTTCATCTCTGCAAGGTTTTCTTCCTTCAGCCAGGGACTAACATCATGAATCTTATGTATTATATTTTCTTCAGGATTAAAAAAGTAATAGGCCCCCCTTGAACGGTCGCTGTAGGTTCTTATAATAAATTTGTTCTCATCCCTGTTCATAGCAGTGATATACACCTCAGGAGCATTCAGCTCATTATTTATTTTATCATACAGCTTCGCTGTCTGTTCATCAAAGAAATGCCTCTGGTATGTTGTTGTATAATAATCAGCTTCTGTAATTACTTTTCTTTTCCTTGAATACCTGAGTCCCGTTACATCAACATCGCTATGTGAGAATAAGGTATCTGTTTCATTATGTGTTCTGGGATCAAATTCAACAATAACCATTTTATCCCTTCCTAAATCAGAGGATGCATAAATATTCCTGTTGTCAAAAGTGAAAAATTGCGGTTCAAAGCTATCCTTGTAAGAAGTTGTCAGTATCTCTTCAAACTCATCCTCCTCGGTTTCCCTGTAAAGAATTGTATTATTTATACCACCTGTTATAGCTATAGCCACACGCAATTTACCGTCATGGTCTGTCATCCAGCCTATAATATTTCCAGGGTTCTCAGCAAGCATTTCAAGTTCACCCGTATTAATATTTAACCTGTATGGATCAAATACGGTAGGGTCCCTTTTGTTCAAGCCGATAATCACATAATCGGAAATGTCTTCCAGGTCGTCAATTAATACTGTTCTTACATCTTTAAAATCTGTCAGGCAAGCAAGATTCGCCCCATCGATATTAACGCCATATAACTTGTAATTTTCATTGCCGCCGTCATCTTTCAGGTATAAGATCCTGTTGTTATTTGCCCATAAATACCCGGCTATATCCCTGTCAGTTTCCTCAGTTAACCTGACAGCCGAATCACCATCCACTTTCTGGATAAAAATGTTCATCCTCTTCTCATAGGGCGCAGTAAATGAAAAATATCCACCATCAGGTGAAATCTTATAATACGTTTTTTCAGGATTTTTGAAGAAGTCTTCAAGAGGTATCAAAGGTGCTCTTTCAAATCTTTGGGTACATGAAGATAGCATAATAATAATGAATACCGTGGTTAATAGTTTTGCTTTCATAATGATTTTCCTTTTAAAATTAATTTATTATTTGTTTTTTTTACTCTTTACATGAAAATTGTTGTCATTATAAAATTAGTTAATGACAGTTAATATAAAAAACTATTTAACTATTAGATTTGCATTATTATTGTGATTATTATAAATATGTTCATTTTTCCGCTATAACAATATATCCCTTATTGTATGAATGCGAGGAGCAGTAATCTTACGGACAGTCTGAAGGAACTTGAGCGAAGCCTTGAAGGGGATGTGTTTGTTGACGATTCAACAAAAATAATGTATGCCACCGACGCATCAATATACAAGGAGCTTCCTGCGGCCGTTGTTCGCCCTGTAACCACAGAGGATATCCGGAAAATTATACTTTTTGCTGCTGAAAACAATACTACAATAATTCCAAGGACAGCAGGTACTTCGCTGGCTGGCCAGGTTGTCGGAAACGGGATTATTGCGGATGTTTCAAAGTATTTAACCCGTATACTGGAAGTAAATGCTGAAGAAAAGTGGGTGAGGGTGCAGCCCGGAGTGATACCCGATGAATTAAATCATCATCTTAAGCCTTACGGCCTGTTTTTCGGGCCCGAGACCTCCACTTCGAACAGGTGCATGATAGGAGGGATGGTGGGTAACAATGCCTGCGGGCTTCATTCTCTTATATATGGAAGTACAAGGGATCACTTGCTTGAAGTAAAGGCAATATTAAGCGATGGTTCGTATGCAGAGTTTAAACCCCTGAAAAAGGAAGAGTTCATGTCCAGGATGGAGGGGGATTCGCTGGAAAGCAGAATATATAAAAACATACATGATATTTTATCTGATAAAAGGAACCGCGTGGAGATAAGAAATGAGTTTCCTGATCCACGCATAAAAAGAAGAAACTCGGGTTATGCAATTGATCTGCTGCTGGAAACAGAACCATTTTCTGACAGCGACATACCGTTCAATTTTTGTAAGCTAATTGCCGGATCCGAAGGTACACTCGCCTTTATCACGGAAATCAAACTTAACCTGATCCCTCTTCCTGTTCAGGAGAAGGGACTTATATGTGTACATTTTAACACCCTTGAAGAGGCATTAGAAGCTAACCTGATAGCTCTTAAGCATAATCCCAGGGCAGTTGAGCTTATGGACA
>CAZBUF010000188.1:0-5807 GCA_964495025.1 uncultured Bacteroidales bacterium
AAGAAAAACATAATAGATACTAAAATAAAAAGCAATTTAAGAAGCTTCTGACGCTTTATTTCAGCAGAATGTTTTAATTTTTCCTTTTCAAGTTGTATTATTTCTTTTTCTTTCTTTTCCGTTTCATAAATAGTTTCTAATCTTGCAACTTGAATAAGATTTTTTTCATTTACTAGTGAATCTTTTAGTTCTGAATATTTTTTAAAATAGTCAAACGCCTTTTCAAAATTACCCAAAGCTTCATATATAATAGATATCTCTTTGTATTGTCCAAGTATATCACTTTTTATATTTAGATCTCTTGCATTTCTTAGATATAATATATTGTAATCCAAAGACTCATTTTTTCTGTTCATTGCTTTATATACTCCGGCAATTTGAGCATATAAATAAAGATAATTATTTTTATCACCTATAAATTGATAAATATTTTGAGCTTTTTTAAAATATTTAAGTGCTAATTCATATTTACCCAGTATTGTATGAATTTCTCCTAACTGATTATATGAACTTGCAATTCCAGATTTATTTCCAATTGAATTGTAGATATTAAAACTTTCAGTAAAATATTTTAATGCTTCTTCATTTTGCTTTAATTCCAAATATACTATCCCAATATTACTACATATATCAGCAATAGTCAGACTATCTTCGCTTTGTATGTATATATTCAGGGCATCTAAATAATAGTATAACGCTCTCTGATAATCAATCTCATAAGAAAAGTATATGCACCCTATATTATTTAAAAGTTTGGCTATTAATATGGAATCATTTAATATTTCATAAGTTTCTAAAGCAGATTGATAATATTTAATTGCATTAGTATAATCTCCCCAAATTTTAAAAATTACACCAATATTGCATAATGCTTTAGCTTCCTCTATTTTCATATTGTATTCCCGTGCAATTTTTAAGCTTTTTTGCCAGATATTTAGTGCTTGCTTATTATTCCCTATTAAATAATCAGTATTCCCAAGAATGTTTAGTGCCCATACTTCATTCTCTTTGTCATTATGTTTTTGTGCTAATTCTAAAGCTTTATTTGCATAAAAAACACTTGAATCATAAGAATAATCAATATAATAGTCTGCTTTAATATTGTAAGGTATTATTTTATAGAAATCTTGTCTTGTTTTTCTAAGTTTGCTTATTTTAAATAATGATATATTAGCACATCTAAAAGCTTCTTTATACTTTTTCCCACTTAAATTTAATTTCCCTTTCTTATTCAATTCCACAATAGAGTCCTCAAGACTAAAACAAATATTATCACAGCTTTGAATCTCTGTTCTGTCTCTGTGGCACGAACTGCCAGTAATGTAAATGATGAGTATTAATATTGTAATAATTGTACCTAACGCCCGTGGCATGATATTAAAATTACTTAAAAATGCTTTGGAAATTCAAATATTAAAAATTATATCATAAAATCCAAATTTTTTGACCCAAAGGTATATGAATGGATTACCGGTTGTCAGTTTCCCATTACTTGATACCGGTTAAATATTGCTTATAACCTTCCTTTCAGTGTTTCCCCTTTGGGTCATTCGGAATTGTTATTTGGAATTTATTTGTTATTTGTTTTTTGGTGCTTCCCTTTTCGGATAATATCCTCCTCACCCACTTCAGTGAACCAACATATTCATACAACCGGTACACCAGTAAACCCACAGCAATCCCAACTACCGCTCCCCCAAGCACATCACCGGGATAATGCACTCCCAGGTATATCCTGCTGTACGATACAACAACAGCCCATACAAATATACACCATGAATATGCCCTCCTCCTGAAAATCAGTGCCGTAAATGTCGCCAGTGCGAAAGTGTTGGCAGCATGGTTCGATACAAAGCCATACATACCCCCGCAGTGCCCTTTCACAAGGTGCACCAGTGAACTGATCTCCTCATTATGGCAGGGCCTCAGCCTGTGAAACACCTCCTTGAACAGCCTTACCGACACCTGGTCGCTTGCAGTGATAAGCAGTGCTGCAAAAATAAATACCAGCACGGCCCTCCACCTGAATTTATAAACAAGCCAGCCTGCAAGCGCAAGGTAAAGAGGCAGCCACTCTATCTTCCCGCTGATTAGCCACATCACCCTGTCACAAAACGGGGAGTGAAAACCGTTAAGGAACAAAAACAGGCCAGTATCAAGACGGTCAAGGTATTCGATCATATCAACAGCTAAACTGTAAAAATATAAGATTATTATAAATATTAACGGCTGTAAACATTCTATATTATGAACACAATGCTTCTTGCTGCCCGTTACACGGTTCTCGTTGCTCGCTTCTCATTACCTGCAGGCAGTAACAGGATACATGCAACAATTTATCAAAAATTTTGTCGTTATATATAGCTTAAATAACAGAATAATAATAAAAACAATAAATTTGTTGCCGGTTATGAGAAAACTTACGGCCATAATTGCCAGCATGATACTTACAGCAGTATCCCTTACTGCATCAGCACAGGGGCACGGACTGCACGGATATTACGATAATGCTATAGGCATACGGGCAGGATCGCCCTCAGGAATAACGTACAAGCATTTCACCAGCTCATATGAAGCAATTGAAGTTATCGCTAACTTCTGGCCATACGGGTTTGGCGTTACAGGGCTTTATGAGATCCATGTAAACGCATTTGAGGCCGAAGGGCTAAACTGGTACTACGGCGGCGGCGGGCATATGTATTTATATGCTATAGAGAGCACCATCGACCGCTGGGAAAGCAGGGAGTCAGCATCGGGCGTAGGGCTGGGCATTGACGGAATTATGGGTATCGAATATGTGATCCCAAATATACCCTTTACACTTAGCCTCGACCTTAAACCCTGCATTGAAGTGACAACCTTCGGCGATGTCTTCCTCTCCCTCGACCCCGGATTATCAATACGCTATAATTTCGGCAGCTTTTCCGGCAACTGGTAACCTGCAACCAGCAGCCCGAACCTGCAACCAGCCAACTGCCTCCTGCTATCTGCAACCGGCATATTCACCCTCCGTTAATAACATCATGGTTTTCAACATCAAACGAAACCTGAAAATTATTATATTGCATCATTGTAAGTGTTAATACGTTTAACAAATATAATCTGCCATGAAAAAAATAATATTTCGCTCCGGCCATCCCGGTAAAAGAATACTATCTTTCATAAGCAGTATACTACCTCTGTTTTTCTTTTCAATATTAATTAATACATCATTTGCCCAGGCCCCGGTAATAGAATGGCAGAAATGCTACGGGGGATCAGATAATGACTTCTCGGAATGTTCAATTCAGCCAACAACTGACAACGGGTATGTTCTCTTTGGCCGGGCCGATTCGGATGACGGTGACGTGCACGGGCAGAATGGGGGAGGTGATTACTGGATCGTAAAACTAAACTCTGCCGGCGATACACTGTGGACAAGGTGCTACGGGGGCAGTTGTACCGAAAGGCCGGGGGGTATCCTTCAGACCGGCGACGGGGGATATATACTCGGAGGCGGCGCTTTCTCACCTGACGGTGATGTTCATGGTACCCGGGGCATTGAAGATGCATGGGTACTGAAGCTGGATGCAAACGGCGATACGTTATGGACAAAATGCTACGGCGGCAGTGGCCAGGATGAATCTTTCTCCATACAGCAGACAGATGACGGCAATTTTATCCTTGCATGCTTTGCCCAGTCAGATGACGGTGATGTTAAGAACAGCCTGGGAGGGGTGACGCCTGGTTAATAGAGCTGGATTTGAATGGTGATACACTATGGACAAAATGCCTTGGCGGCGCCAGTGTTGATGTTGGTTTTTATGCACACCAGACTGCTGACAAAGGATATATAATGGCCGGAGGGGTAAACTCGGGTGAATTGCCGGGCTGGCACGGTGCTTTTGATTCATATGTTGTAAAACTGGACTCTCTGAAGGATACCGTATGGACAAAGTGCCTCGGAGGCTCTGACTGGGAGCAGGCAAAATGTATACGCGAAACAAGCGACGGCGGATTTGTCATTGCAAGCTATACCGGATCAGATGACGGCGATGTCAGGGGTAGCCACGGGGGAGATGATATCTGGATCGTTAAACTGAATTCATCAGGTGATACTCTGTGGACAAGATCCCTTGGTGGCAGCGAGAATGATGAACCATATTATATCATGGAAACTACTGACCATGAATATGTTGTTGCAGGTTATACTAATTCTGATGACGGTGATGTTATAAACAATAACGGCAGCAGAGATGCATGGCTTGTAAAACTAAAGCAGGGTGGCAGTATCCGATGGTCAAAATGCCTCGGCGGCAGTGACTTTGATGAAGCACGGTATATCATACAAACAGAAGACGGTGGATATATCGTTGCCGGCTCGGCAGGCTCAGATGACGGCGATGTCAGCGGCAACAACGGTGAAAGGGACCTGTGGGTCGTTAAGCTTTCTGCTGATCCCATGGGTGAAGACCAGGTAGTGATTAATGATAATCCTATAACGGTATATCCTAACCCGTTAAATAACAACGCTGTGATCGGATTCCCGAATCCCCAGAATGAAAAATATAAGCTTACTGTTACTGATGCTTCAGGCAGAATAGTAAGAATCACCGAAAATATTACCGGCAATGAATATAATTTCAAAAAAGGACACCTCCGGAAAGGTATATATTTTATCGGACTAAGCGGTGATAAGTGCTACAGGACTGAGATAATTATCAAATAACATTGCTCTATTGTTAAATTGTCTCTCGCTGAATTGTTAAATTGTCTCTCGCTGTTCGTTAATCGCATTCGTCATTCGTTGCTCACTGTTTGGTGTTGTTGGCAATTTAACAGTTTAGCAGTTAAACCATATAACTTATTGAGCTTTGGAGCTTGATATTTATTTGTGATTTATGTTTTGAGATTTGTCTTTTGAAATTTGTGATTTCACAAAGGTGTCTGTCCTCTCATTTCACTCAGGGGCGCTGTCCCTCATTCAGGGGCGCTGTCCCCCGTCAATTCCATATGTTATCCCCTTTTATATAAGTTCTTTCCACAGCATATCCTTCAGCATCACGATATTGTAGTTGGTTACCGAGGATATGAACAGGCAGGGAATATCCGGCAGGTCCTTTTTTATTTCTTCCGTAAGCTCCTTATCAAGGAGATCTGCCTTAGTGACGGCCAGCAGCCTTCTCTTGTCCAGCAGCTCGGGATTATATTTCTTCAGCTCCCCCAGCAGTATCTTATACTCATTGTGAATATCATCGCTGTCAGCAGGTACCATGAACAGCAGCACGGAGTTCCTTTCAATATGGCGCAGGAATCTGAGGCCCAGTCCCCTGCCCTCGCTTGCCCCCTCGATGATCCCCGGTACGTCTGCCATGACGAACGACTGGCCGTCCTTATAGGATACAATACCAAGGTTCGGGGTAAGTGTGGTAAAAGGATAGTCAGCGATTTTTGGCCTGGCCGCCGACACCACCGACAGCAGTGTTGACTTACCTGCGTTGGGAAACCCTACAAGCCCCACATCGGCAAGCACCTTAAGCTCCAGCAGGTACAATCCTTCAACGGCGGGCTCTCCCGGCTGTGCGTACCTTGGCGTCCGGTTAACAGATGATTTAAAATGTGTATTGCCCAGTCCGCCCCTTCCGCCCTGAACCATGATCTGTGAATCGCCATGTCTGGTGATCTCAAAAAGCAGCTCTCCCGTTTCTTCAACCCTCGCTATTGTACCCAGCGGCACCTCAACAATAAAATCTTTACCGTCAGCACCTGTCTTCATTGCCTTTGAACCGTTCTCCCCGTTCCCGGCAAATATGTGTTTGCTGTAACGC
>CAZBUF010000189.1:0-2726 GCA_964495025.1 uncultured Bacteroidales bacterium
GAGTAACAAATCATTAATTCAGACAAACTGTTTATCAGTACTCCTGAAATTTAAAAATTGAATATTAGTGTAAGTTTATATGCAAAATTATCACTTGTTTTACTAAACGAGTAGGGCCCGTACCTGTAGAAAACACCAAAACCATAACCAAAAAAGCTCTGAGTAATGATATTATTTACAAGTATACCGCTTTCATAATAACCTTTTTCCATTGTTTTAGATTCAAGATTGTTATGTTTCTCAGGCCTGTCAAGGTATCCCAGTCCTATGTTTGTAACTACCTCTATATCAGGTGACAGAACCCTTGTTTTAAATAAGAGGCTGCCGAAATCATGCTTGAAAAAGAAGGAAACAAACCTGTCAGACAGAAATTCATTTTGCCTCATAGTGGCAAATGAATTCTCCGTTTCCACTGTAAATCTCTTATAACTGCCACGCCCGTTATATAACTTTGAATATGGCAGATCACCAAATACTTTGCCCCCTGTTAGCTGAAATTTTGATTTGCCTATAGACCTTGTCGTAAAGGTCTTTGAAATTTTACCTTCGATTTTGGTATATCTGAAATCGCCATCCAGCAATGTAATGCCTTCTGTAATATTCAGATTCATTACGGGGTAGTCTGTTCCCAGGGAGAATTTGTTTCCATAGGGTGTTTTCATAAAGCCCTCTTTATATGAATACCTTAATCTTATACCTATTTCAGTATATGTGAATTCATTCATCAGAACGGCAGGATTATCATCTGAGACACTGTACATATAGTCGTTGGTTGATCTTATAAGTGAGTTACTCATGAATAATCCTGATTTCAGATATTTAAACACCCTGAAGCCCATAAATATTTCCTTTTCTTCTGAATGATCCATATTTTCAATCATAAATTTCCTGAAGTATTCTGATGACAGCAGGCTTTTAGGATCCAGGAACTCATAACCCCCTGCTTCGGTAAGATCATTTTTATAGCTGAGCATCAGGAATATCTCATTTTCCTCTGACAGGTTAACACGAAAATTATAACCGTATTTGAATTCTTTATCTTTAAATCCGTAAGCTATGTGCCCCCCTATATTGAACAGGCGTGAGACACCTTTATTTGTAGTCCCGCCTATACCCAGGCGCAACCCTTCATAACTGTTATAATCCACCAGTGAGCCAATATTAATATTCATATACCTGCCGGAAATATAACCTGTAAACAATGTTTCCATCATTTTAAAACTCTGATCGAAATTTTTTGCCCTGCCTATGCTGTCCACCACCCTGTATGTTTCCTTATCCTTATCCGTCAGGGAGTCGGTCCTGTATAAATCCCAGAATTCAGGAGGTTTTAAGTGGGCGTCTTCCGTTACATCTACATAGGTACTGCTAAAGTCCCTCCTGTCCAACTCCGGATCCAACCTGATATTCAGCAGGTACGATTTTCCAATGCCAATAACTTTCTTAATCTCTCCGTCTTTTTCAGCAGCAACATTGTTAAAAAGGACATTTGTGTTTAACTGCACAGGGAACCATTTCTGCCCGTTTATTAATTCGTATTTCTGCTGTATTTTTACAGAAATTATCTCTTCTTCAGATTCATAAGCCTCTGCTATGACGTTCTGCACAGCATATTTGAATGAGTTTATATATAGTATGCCTTTCAGACCTTCAAAATTCCTGCCTTTCCCGGGCCTGAAGGAAATTATAAATACAGTGTCATTCCTTTCAGTAAATAATGTGTCCTCCAGAAGGAAAAAATACCTTGCCGTAGTTCCCGTGCTGATAGGATTAAGGTACTTCTTATTGGAAATAGTAATAAAATTATCATAGAAGGAAAAAGACTGAAACTGTGTGGCCATAAGCACAAAGGAAGGCTTCTCAAAACCTGACACCCTGGAAGCAATTATTTCTGTTTTTTCCTTATCAGGATATTCAAATTTTCTGCTGCTGATCGATTCCATAATCATGATATGCTGATCATCGGGAAAATCGCCGGACTCACTACCCTGTTTTTCTTCACCGGAATGATATTCTGAACCCCTGGTCTTTCCCTTTTTCCCGGGCTTCCTTAAATCGGCAACACTATCGTCATGAAATGTAAAAATCATTTTGTCATAGGCTATATAGGAAAAAGAGCTGATCCTCCCAGGGTGGTTTGATAACCTGTTTTCCGAAGCAAGCTTAATTATGCGATGCGCTGGATTGATTCCGGGGAATACAGTTACTTCGTCAATATCATACGTTTTCGGTTTCAATTCAACAACAAGGTCTTTTAAAGGATTAACAGAATCAACATCCAGCTTTTTCGGATAGTATCCCACATAGCTGAATTTCAGAAATTCCGGCTTTTGAACAAGCATTATCTCAAAGCCGCCGTCGATAGATGAGACGGTGCCGCTGCCCCTTGTGTTATATGTGATATTAACAAATGCCAGGGGTTCTCCGGTAAGACTGTCAACTACTGTACCTGAATAACTGGTATACTGGGCAAAAGAACCCGTAATATTCAGGCTAAGTACTATTAATGAAAATAAAAGACCTGTATGGTTAAGTAAATATCTGATCATCCTTTAATCAACAACAGCATAACTATAATCCTGTAAAAAATCAAAAAGTAAAAATAGCAATTTAATATAACTGGCACGTGCAGGTTAAGATAATTATAGCCCGTGTCAAGGTCCTTTCCACTGTTATGGTCCATATTGCCGTTATCATCATACTGCTGCAACCTGAGGTGCCAAAAT
>CAZBUF010000190.1:0-2156 GCA_964495025.1 uncultured Bacteroidales bacterium
TACAAAATGTAGGTATTTCGGATATGTTCGCACAGATAAAGGATTAGAGGAAGAAATAAAAGGAGTAGAGGCAAAAAGAAAAGATTCGACGATTTTTATGAAGAAATTTCAACGGACTTTTATTGATAAGATTTTAAATAAAGAATCAAAATTAATCCGTAATTAATTCTATTTCATTAAAAGATAAGTTAGGTATTGTTTCATTTAAAGTTGGAATTTTTATTAATTATTTTCATTTAAGTTATAAATAATTCAACCAGGTTTTATTTGTTAGCATAAATCGTATCAACCACTACTTCAACAACTTATATAGTCTATGTTAAAAGAATTGTTACTTTTGCAAAAGGGATACATGCGTTATTATATAAATAAGTTTAAGATTTAGCAGAAAAAAATTCATAAAATGCTATCTAATACACGTTTTTATTTATTTTTGTGAAATTATATTTTAATTCTTATGAACTATCTAGTATCAATGTTAAAAAGAATTGTTAAAGAATATATTTATATTTGATTTTTAGTTACTTACAAAAGTAAATATTCTATATAGATTATGATATTATTAGTTAATAAAATATTTTTAAAATCTGCCTTATTCTTAATATTTATTTATTTTGCAAATTATACTCTGGCACAGCAGGATGATATTTCTTACAGTTACCAGTATTTACTCACCTATGATGAAGCAAATAATGAAGATCTTGTAGGTAAATTATATACCTGTTTTCAATATGATGCATTAAACGAAATAATATTTACAAAAGTATCTGGAAGTGATGCTTTTAATGTTGTTGGTTCAACAGGAATGATTTATGTGGAAAATCAAAATCTTTTGCATTGGGGATATGATACACTTGGTATTCAGGTATGCGATGGGATATATTGTAATACGTTTTATCTGGTAATAACTGTAAAAGATGCTGATAGCTGTATCTTTATTGATCCTGGTTATTCCGGTACAGAATCCGGAAGTTTTTCACAACCTTTTAATAGCTGGGAAGATATCAATCTTGAATTATTTAAGCCTGGATTTGCTTATTTACTAAAAAGAGGTACAGTTCATTATGGGAAAGTTAATCTGACAGTACCCGGAACCAAACAAAAACCAATTATTTTAGGTTCTTATGGGAAAGGAGCAAAACCAATAATAGACGGTCAGAATAAAGTTAATCGTGGGCTATATCTGGGAAATTGGATTAATTCAATTCAGCATTATGAGGTTTATGATCTTTGTGTAATAAACTGTTTTGAATACGGAATATTAGTTGGTCCAGATAGCAAATATATTCTTTTTTCAAATGTTGAAACTCATAACAATGGTACCACCGGAGAGCCTAATCCTAATTTTTATATTTATAATACCAGTGACAATTCAAAAAAATTTATCAAAGTTTTAAACTTAATTACATCAGGAGCAGCTGAACATGGTATTAAATGTCAGGGAGCGGGGATAGAAATTATCAATCTATTATCACACAATAATAATTCTGGAAGTGGAATTCAATTTTCAGGTGAGATGAAACCTATAATTCAATCTTATAGTTCATCACTTAATTACGGGCGTTTGTATGACAACAAAAGTGGTATAAATATTCAAGGAGACACAATTTCAATTAAAAACATAAAAACATATAATAATAGTAACGGCGTTGTCTTTAATGATGAACCTCAATATTGTTCTATTACAGAAATTGAATCATACAACAATACCTTTGGTTTTAATATCTCAGGAGAATTGGATAATATATTCATTTCAAATGTACATTCATATTCAAATTATAATGGCTTTCATATAACTTCAAAACCAAAAAATGTTTTTATATCAAGATCTGCTATTTATAACAATCAAAACAATGGAATCTCTGTAAATAATAATACAAATAATATTAATATTAATTATAATTTAATTTATGATAATGAAAATGCCGGTATTGAGATTATAAATTCAAATAAAATTGAAATTTATAATAATACTTTATATAATACAGATAGTATACAAGATATAGTAATAAGTTCTGATTATCCCAATATTATTATGTTAAATAACATTGCTACAAGTAATAATGCTAATTATCAACAAAGTAATAATATTGATTACAATGAAAAAAATGTAATGTTTGTTAATGCACCCTTATTTGATTTCAGGTTATTATATT
>CAZBUF010000191.1:0-1833 GCA_964495025.1 uncultured Bacteroidales bacterium
TGATGGATAAAGAGGGTACGCTGATATACTATAAACATGATAAGGTATTACAGGGGATCATTGAAAAAAGTACAGGGCATACTAATGCCATACCTTATGATATGCATGATTATACGATAAAGGATAATAAAACCTTTCTTAGGAATGAGGGAAAAGAATTTCCCGTAAGTTTCTTTGGAAATCATAACATGCAGAACTTCAGCGCAGCAAAACAGCTATGTGAGATACTGGGTGTGAAAAATAAAGATATTTATAAAGCGATTACATCATTCGAAGGAGCTTCACGGCGGTTGCAGAAGATAACATCTACGGAAAATTCGGCCATTTTTTTTGATTTTGCCCATTCTCCCTCAAAGTTGAAAGCTACTGTACTTTCGGTGAAGGAACAGTATCCCGCGCGTTTCCTGGTAGCTTGTATGGAACTACATACGTACAGCAGTCTGAATACTGAATATATATCACAGTATGCCCATACCATGGATAGCGCTGACACCGGAATAATTTTTTTCAACCCGGAGGTTTTCAGGCATAAGAATATGAAACCATTTTCCGTGGCTGATGTGAAAAGGGCATTTAATAATAATTCGTTATATTTATTTACAGATAAAAATGATCTGGAAAATTTTCTGGAAAAGTTCAGTTGGAAGGGGAAGAATCTGTTGATGATGAGTTCCGGCAATTTTTCCGGAATGGATATACAAGGCCTTGCTAAAAAACTATTAAATAAATAATACATATGGAAATAAAAGGAACAGCAGTTGTCGCAGTACGTAATTTCGTAAAAGACAGGTATCCGGGCAAATATGATCAGTGGCTTAATGCTTTGCCTAAGGATTCAAAACTAATTTTTACTGAAGCTATAGAAGCCACAAAATGGTATCCGGTTGACCATGCTGCAGCACAACCTACAAAAGTTATTGCAGGGATGTTTTTCAATAATGATCTTAAAAAGGGGGCATGGGAATCGGGAAGATACAGTGCTGAGATAGCATTAAAGGGGTTCTACAAGATCTTTGTACATGTGTCATCCCCATCTTATCTTATTGCCAGGGCATCACGTGTCTTTTCAACTTATTACCGTCCTTGTGAAATGAAAACGTATAAAAATGAAGGGAGTAACCTTATTTTGCATATTACCGGAATGCCGGATTGTGATAAGGTTGTTGAATACAGGATAGGGGGATGGATTGAGAAGGCACTGGAAATTTCCGGCTGCACGGATATAAGAGTGGAAATTACAAGATCTGCGGCGCTGAAGGATGAATTAACCGAGTTCACTATACACTGGACTTAATTATATTGAAATATTTTCTCATTTATTTTGTGTCAAATGTAAATTGTTATACATTTGCAGACCTAAAATTTTGAAGATATTCCGGTCCGTTCGTCTAGGGGTTAGGACGCCAGGTTTTCATCCTGGTAACAGGGGTTCGATTCCCCTACGGACTACAACAAAAAATTATAAATAGCTGTAAATAAGAAATATATAACGAAATATCTATTACAAGCTTACATTATCACATACACTATATTAAGTTTCAATTTTAACTTTCAACATACTTCATAATCATGAGGTCGCGGGTTCAGGTCCCGCTCCGGGTACAAAGAAAGTCCTTTAAGCAATTGATTTAATGAGCTTTGTAATTTTATGGGTAACAGAATAGTAACAAATATTAATAGTTGCATTTATTTAAGATTTAGACTCTTGTGAGGTTTATTAATCCAACTATTAACTGGGTGCGCAATAGGCTCAGATACTGCATATGGCACCACTGGAAAAAGCCTGAGAAGAAAAGGCGTAGCCTTATCCGATTAGGCGTTGAACAGGGTCAA
>CAZBUF010000192.1:0-3813 GCA_964495025.1 uncultured Bacteroidales bacterium
CAGAATTTAAAGGGGCCACTTTGTTTATATGATCTTCTGTACCTGATAAGCCTTAAAAAACCCGACTGCGTCAAATCCCTGCTGTCTTCATAATCTCCCGTGAGCCGGAAGAAATAATTCAGAATGTTGTTATTATACCGGTTAAATATCTCGGCCATATAATTGATGTTGCCGGTTTTTATCTTTTGCATAAGGTATTCGTCAGATAACTCTTTCACAACATGTATAATTGGTTTTCTTATAATAATACCTGTAAATTAGTAAAAAGTCTCGTCCATGGCATTGGTTTTTTCAAAATATTCAGAATAAAACTGCCACTAATAATATTAAAAAATAGTATGCAAAACAGATACATGTTATTGCAATTTTTAATAATTTTACATAGCAACCGGCAATTATTATAAAAATCGTTCTGAAACATAAAGCACAGTTATAAAGTAAGCATAGTTAATGAATTTTAGCAGCAGAGTCTCCCCTGTTTTTATTTGAACTGATATCTGACACTTTCATTTTATCTCATTTCTCATTTAACTCCTGTTAAACAATGGATCATGAAACGGGATAAATCTTTAACAAACACAAGCTTCGAATTCCTGAGCAGTTCAAGCAGTTTTTTAAACCTTGTACTGGATAACATTACCAGTTGTATCCTGCTGTTAAATGATAAAATGGAATTACAGGCATACAACGAGGCCCTGAAAACCATTTTCTCAAATAAAAAGGATGAACATATTTTATATCAGAGATGCGGCGAGGTGATAGGTTGTGCATACCAGGTTGAGGAAGCCAGGGATTGCGGCCAGACATCACATTGTCCGTATTGCGATTTAAGAGTTTCGGCATTAACCTCTTATTCTGAAAATAAGGTTATTTATAATAATCATTTCTCGAGGTACTTCTTTAAAACCAACGGTAAAAAAGTGCTTAAGCATTTACGGTTTTCAACAAGATTATTTTTATATGATGATGAAAAATATATTATCATGATTATTCAGGACATCACCAATTTTATGACACAGCAGGAGAAAATCAAAAATTTAATCTCAAAAAGTCACAGGCAGAATTAAATACCTGCATCCCTTTGTGCTCCCAAATCAAAATTCATACTTTTACATATACAGTAATAATAATTCACTATGATAAATGCTTTTATCAGCCTCGGATTTGAAGTTTTTGTTCTAAACAGGATCAGAAATTATTTTTTATTCAGAGAATTATCATCCTGTATGAATGAATACAACAAACACCTCCCTTTAAAATTAAAAACACGTATAAAAAGCTATACAAGAATTGCCTCCCTGCCTAATCTATGGTTTTCTGAACTTCGCGGTTATCCTTTGAGCAGGGATGAGATCCTGGCTAACCGTTACCTGGGTGCGTCCACTCCTCTTTTTGACGACCTCCTGGATCATGAGGGATATTCATATCGTGAAGTGCTGGAAGCAATCGGAAATGATAAAGAGAACAAAAATGAATCACTGGTGCTATTAAAATACTTAAATGCTAATATATCACCAGGAATAAAAAATCCGGAGCTTTTCCGGCATTACCTGCAAAAAACGGCAGAAGCACAGAAGATGAGTACCAGACAAAAAGACAACAGCAATCTCACTACTGAAGAAATAAGAGATATAACCTATAAAAAAGGAGGCTATGCAACACTTCTTTACAGAAGCGTGCTGGCCAATGAACTTTTACCCGGTGAGGAAGAAGCGATCTATCACCTGGGGGCGTTGCTGCAAATGATGAACGATATTTTTGATGTTTATGAAGACCATAAAAATGAACAGCAAACCCTTGCCACGGTGGCGAGAGACATAGGTTTGCTCAAACATGAATATGACGGTTTAACTGAAAAAACATTAAGACTGTTCAGGAACGTGGAGTATCAGCATGAAAAAATTGAAAAAGCCCTTCAAAAAATAATACCGGTTATAAGCAGGGGCTGTGTATGCCTTGAGCAGCTTCTGGCGCTGCAGGGCGGCAATAAGGCAGTATTTGATACGGGGCATTACACCCGCCGCGAGTTGTTATGTGACATGGAAAAGATTTCAAACATCAGGCGCAGCATGGTAATCAGCAGAAAAATCGCAAAGGGACAACTTCCTTTTTGATTAAAAAGACTAATTTTATTATAATTTTATGAATTCAAATCCGGAATTATGAAAAGAAGAAGATTTATTCATACAACATTTATTGGCTCAGGCACAGTGCTGCTGGCCGGGAATATCTTAGCTTCTGTTCTAAAAAATACGAATATGAAATTAACGATGATCTATAATAATATGGCCGGGAACTCAGGCCTGGCAAGTAAATGGGGGCTCTCAGTATGGATAGACTATGGTGAAAAGGCGATTTTATTTGATACAGGTGGAGAAGAAAAAGCTATAATTGATAATATTGCGCAAACCGGAATGGATTATAAAAAGCTGTCAGCTATAATTATCTCCCATAATCACTGGGATCATATTAACGGACTGCCGGCAATCCTGGAAAAGACAGATCATAGCCTGCCTGTTTATGTGCCTCTGGACGATTCAAAAGCAATACAGGAAAAATATCCTGAAGCTGATATTAAAGGAGTTGGCAGCTTCATGGAACTTGCAGGCAATACATTGACAACAGGACAGCTTAAAGGCAACATCAGGAGCGGTTATATCTATGAGCACTCGCTGCTCCTCTCATCAAACGGCGACCTTTATATAATTACCGGCTGCTCACATCCGGGGATCGTTAATATTGTAAGAAAAGCCCGTGAAATCAACCCACAGGACAGAATAAAACTGGTAGCAGGCGGATTTCATCTTTTAAGGCATTCAAAAGATGAAGTGAAAAAAATATCGGATGAGCTTAAGGAACTTGGCGTACAGAATGTCGCCCCCTCTCATTGCACGGGCGATGACGCTATAAATATCTTTAAGGAGGAATGGGATGATAATTTTATCAGCTTTAATCTTGGAGATACTTATAATATATAAACAGGACAGATACGTTAAAATTTATTTTTATCCCGGTAAATTAAAGATAGGGATACGCGCAAGAGGTTCAGACATTTATTGATGAACATAATGTGGAATTGGCTTCCGCATTCATATACGATTATGAAATAAATGACTGTGTAAATGATGTTGATGGATATCACTGTGGCGGATATTGGGTTGAATGTCCGTTTATATTTATTTGTGATGTTTATTATAATCTTGAAAAGCTCGTTAAATTTGAAATCGCAGGTAATTCTTTGTATTTTTATTTTGAATATTAAAGTATAAAAATGTAAAATTATTTACATTTATATTGTTTTCAGTCATTTAACAAAACATAAATGAAGTTATCGATACTTATATTATTACTATCCGGCCTATGTTTACAGGCATTTTCGCAGGTTGTTGAGAATGTCGATTATGAGATGACGGGCGATAAAATTACCGTCACATATGACATTAGCAATTACGAAGTTGGTAAAAAATATGAAATAGAATTAAAATTTATTAATAATGAAGGAGCGATCATTATTCCCGGGACAGTTGAAGGAGATATCGGGTCAGTAAGTGGAGGTAAAAATAAAAGGATCATATGGAATGTACTCAAAGATATTCAGGATATGGAAGGGCAATACAAAGCTGTTGTAACACTAACTAAACAGGCCACGAGAAAACATTCTATAATATTTAGCCCGAATTTACCCTGGACTTTTTTCGGGGCCAAATACGCATATATTGGCAATTTTGGTGGTTATATTTCATGTGCAACTGACTTTGGAATAATTGAAGATGCATTTCATCTTACAGGGGGCATGGTTTTTCCTGTAGGAAG
>CAZBUF010000193.1:0-2437 GCA_964495025.1 uncultured Bacteroidales bacterium
ATATTTTCAGGATTAATATTTATAGTAAGTTTAATATTACTTTTTTCCAGTTCATCATGCATCAGGTTCTGAATATTATTAAACAATGTACTTACAGGATAGATCTTAAAATTAGGTTTGGGAATCCTTGTCAGGTTCCTGTATGTATTTACAAAATGCAGAAGACCGATGCTGCGCTTATTTATGGTCTGCAATGCTTCATGTATCTCATCTACGGTATGTTTATCAAGCTTAACTACCTCACTATCAATATCAGATGTGATTTTCTTCAGTATATTATCCAGTGTTGATGAAAGAGAGGCAATAGGTGTAATGGAATTCATTATCTCATGAGTAAGCACCCTGATTAGTTTTTGCCATGCTTCGGTCTCCTGCTCTTCCAGCACATTTTGAAGATCTTTAATAGTAGTGAGTACTATCAGTTTATTTTTAATTTTTATTGTTGTTGAATAAATTGCAAGGTGAAGGATATCATCTTCGTCCTGTATTTTAACGAGTTTGCTTTCTCCCGGGTTTATTTTTAACAATGTCTGAGCGAGTTCACTGTTCAATGATTCAAGCGACTGTACGTTTTTCAGTGAAGAGACCTGGAATAATTTCTTTGCTGCTTTATTAATAAGCTCAACAGTGCCATCTCTCTGATAGGCAATAATACTTGCATCTATATTCTGAACAATAGACTGCAGGTAATGAAAATGTTCTTCTTTTTCAGATCTTACCTCCTGAAAATCCTTAATTACTTCATTGAATGCTTTATTCAGTTCATTAAATGACCCTCCCATTCCTTCCATCCTGAATGTACGTGTAAACTCCGAGAACCTTATGGACTGAAGGAAGCTTGCAAGTTCTCTGTTGGTTCTGTCCAAAAAATGAATTAGTGAACCAACCAGAAATATTATCACGGCGCCAACGATAAGGGGCATTATGTAATAATTGAACCTGAGAGAATAAAAGAACAGGAAAATAAATCCTGTCAATACTATTACTCTGATTATGATTCTTAATTTAAAATTTCTAAAGCTCATATTTTTCCATTCTTCTGTAAAGAGAAGTTCTGGTTAAACCTAACTCCTTGGCAGCTTGTGTGACGTTACCCTGGTTTTGTTTCAATACCTTGTAAATAATTCTCTTTTCAACTTCATCAAGTTTATATGTATCAAACTCAGCTTCCCCGGTTTTCCTGATCTGTGCAGTAAGAATAAAATCAGGATGATCGAGTGTCTCTGATTCAGTCATAATAACTGCTCTTTCAATAGCGTGCTGCAATTCTCTGACATTTCCCGGCCATGAATAATGGTTTAATTTCTTTATTGCTACCGGGGTTATTCCTTTTATGAATTTCTTATATTTCTTTGAATAGATTTTTAAGAAATAGTCCGCCAGCAAACCTATATCTTCAGTTCTTTCCCTCAGGGGTGGCAAGTGTATCTCAACAGTATTTACCCTGTACAACAGATCCTGACGGAATTCGTTCCTTGTAAGCATACTATACAAATCATTATTTGTTGCACATACAAGACGAACATCAACTGAAACCGGCTTATTGGACCCAACCCTTGTAACCTCTTTTCTTTCAATTGCCGTCAATAATTTTGTCTGTAATGGCATGGTCAGGTTCCCGATTTCGTCAAGAAAAAGAGTGCCGCCGGAGGCCAGCTCAAACCTTCCGGATTTTTCAGCTTTTGCATCCGTAAAAGCACCTTTGACATGCCCGAACAACTCACTTTCAAAAAGAGTTTCGGTAATTGATCCCAGATCGACACTAATAAACACTTCATCCTTGCGGGCAGAATTTTTATGTATTGCCCTCGCAACAAGCTCCTTGCCTGTTCCATTCTCGCCCAGAATAAGAATATTTGCATCTGTTTTAGCAACTTTTTCAATTACTGAGAATACTTCATGCATCTCCTTCGATTTAGCAACGAAATCGCGAAACGACTGGTTAATAGTACTACATATCTCCTTTTGCCTGATTTTTAATTCGTCAGTCTCAAGTCTTGATCTCCTTAATTTTATTGATGCAGAAACTGTAGCAATAAGTTTTTCATTTTGCCATGGTTTAAGCACAAAATCAGTTGCTCCCATTTTAATAGCTTTGACAGCCTTCTCTGCATCACCATATGCAGTAATGAATACAACCACTGCCTTAGGATCAATACTTAGTATTTTAGCCAGCCAGTCATACCCTTCCTTGCCGCTTATTGCATCCTTGGTAAAATTCATATCAAGAAGAATGACATCATAATACTCTGCAGCAAGCAACTCAGGTATGCTGTCAGGTGAATTTAATGTTGTGACCTTTTCAACATATGGTTTTAATAACAACTTCAGCGCAAAAAGGATATCTTCATTATCATCAACTGCCAGAATCTTACCAATATTTTCACTCATGGTCCTTAAGATTATTTACATTTATTATTAGCCGTTATTCCCCGTA
>CAZBUF010000194.1:0-6044 GCA_964495025.1 uncultured Bacteroidales bacterium
ATCTACCATAAAACATATACAAAAAGGGATGTTTTTACATTCCTATTGGTTTTTGTCCTTGGATTTTTTGTTGAAGTAGTTGGTGTAAACACTGGTCTTATTTTTGGGATTTATGATTATGGTAGTGCTTTGGGGCCCAAATTAATTAACACCCCCCTTTTGATAGGTGTTAATTGGCTATTTTTAACATATACCAGCATATCAATCACAAAATTTTTTAAATTAAAAGAAGGATTAATTTTTATCGTTGCTCCTCTTTTAATGCTTGTTTACGATATATCCTTGGAGCAAGTTGCTCCAAAAATGGATATGTGGAATTGGCAAAACTCAATTGTTCCGGTAAATAACTATATTGCCTGGTACATGATAGGAGTATGTTTTGTTTCGCTGTTTAAAGTTTTTAAGATTGAGACAAAAAATCCCTTAGCAGTAATTCTTTTTACTTGCCAATTAGTGTTTTTTATCTTTCTTACTTTTTTACTTAAATAAAAGCATGATAAAGTCAAAACACCATAAAGTTATATACCCCATGTTTATTTGACTTACTCGTTTTTTGTTAAAACGAAACTTTAATTCGGTTTCCATTAACGGGGAATTTAAAGATAATGGCAACTCTGTTTTAGTTATTGCAAACCATATAAGTTGGTGGGATGGTTTTTGGATTATGTTCTTGAATTTAAAATTTATTAAGCGCAAGTTCCATTTTATGATGCTGGAAGAACAACTAAGAAAACATTGGTATTTTCAATATTCAGGGGGATATTCAATAAAAAAGAAAACACGGGAAATAATTGAAAGCATTAACTATACCACTGAGCTATTAAAGCAACAAGGAAATATAGTCATCATGTTTCCCCAGGCGCAAATACATTCGATATATAATAATACAATAGTATTCGAAAAAGGCATTGGACGAATTATTAAAAACACCTCACCGGAAACACAAGTATTATTTGTAGCTAATCTGATTGATTACTTTTCGGATGCAAAACCTAACCTTTTTATCTATTTAAAATTATTTTTGGCAAAAGACTTTCAACAATCCGATATTGAAGATAAATACAATAAGTTCTATGCAAAGGTAGTAGATAATCAAAAATCAAAAGTCTCGTGATGCTTTTTATAGCCTACATTTCGTTCCTGTTTATGAGCATTCAGCTCGTTAATGTTTTAATAAACTTTGTTTTTAGACAAAAACTTAAATTTTCAGGAGTAGAAGATGGTGAGATTATTTCTGTACTAATACCTGCTCGTAACGAAGAAGAAAATATTGCATTTCTGCTTTCTGACTTACAAAGAATCAAAAAAAGGAATTTAGAAATACTTGTATTTGATGACCAATCAATGGACAATACAGTTAAAGTTGTTGAAGGTTTTTCCGGACGAGATGCGAGAATTAAATTATTAAAATCTGAAGGTTTACCGAAAGGTTGGTTAGGTAAAAACCATGCGTGTTATAAACTGGCTCAAAAAGCAACCGGTAAACAATATTTGTTCATCGATGCCGATGTGAGAATCAATGGCAATATTATAACGGATGCCTTCGCATATTTAAAAAAATACAATTTGGGCCTACTATCAATTTTTCCAATTCAAATACAAAAAACTTTCGGAGAAAAGATTTCTGTGCCAATCATGAATTATATCCTCTTAACGCTTCTTCCTTTGATTTTTGTGCGAATATTGCCATATAAATCACTCGCTGCAGCAAACGGTCAGTTTATGTTGTTCGATGCAGCAACTTATGATAAAATTCAACCTCACATGCTGTTTAAAAGTTCTGCTGTGGAGGATATTTCAATAGCCCGATTTCTTAAAAAACAAAAAATCAAAATAGCTTGTGTTACAGGTGAAAAAAAAATAAGATGTAGGATGTATCTATCATACAGAGAGGCTATAAATGGTTTTTCAAAAAATGTATTTATGTTTTTTGGCAATATTCCCGTTTTAGCTTTTGTGTTTTGGTTGTTTGCTGCATTAGGTTTCATCCCCGTTCTTATTGCAATGCGGGAGTACATAATATTTTACATTTTTGGAATCATTTTAATCCAGTTTTTTTATTCTGTTACCAGTAAAAAAAATGTCTTTCTAAGTATCTTTTTATTCCCGTTTCAATTGATATTTCTTTTACAGATTATGGTTAATGCGATTTGGGCTAAAAAACATAAAAAATATTCATGGAAAGAAAGAAATATCTTCTCATAGTATTTTTTAGTTTTATGCTTCTTCCTTCTTTTGGACAAAGTAATAAAACAATCTATCAAGCCTATATCAGCGGGAATATGGTAGAATGGAAAAATGCTATGGATTCACTTGAGACTTTACAGTACAAAACGAACAAAAAAAAACTTGACCTAATAAATTATCAATATGGCTATATTGCCTGGTGTATTGAAAAAGAAAGTATTAGTGAGGCTGAAAAATACATGAAAAAATCAGAAGAACTTATAATGCAATTAGAGCAAAAGAAATACAGTCTACCCTTGCTATATGCATATAAAGCAGCTTTTGTTGGATTTAAAATTGGCATATCGCCTTACAAAGCCCCATTTATTGGGTCTGAAAGTTTAAACTTTGCAAAACATTCTGTAATCACCGATTCAACAAATGCATTAGGTTATATCCAGTTAGGCAATATTGCTTATTATACACCCAACCTGTTTGGAGGCTCTAAAAAAGAAGCCATGCAGTATTATTTAAGGGCCTTGAATCTAATGGAAAAACAACCCAATAAAACTTACCATAACTGGAATTATCTAAATCTTTTAGCAACTATTGTTAATGCCTGTTTGGAATTAGAACAATATAAAATGGCTAAGTATTATTGTGTAAAAACACTCTCAATAGAACCCAATTTTGATTGGGTTAAAAACAAACTTTATCCTCAAGTATTAATACAATTAAGAGATGAGTAAAAGAGTATTAATAGTAGGAACCGGATTAGGTGGACTATCAACCGGTTTACGGCTGGCCTCCAGGGGATATCAAGTTACATTTGTTGAAAAAAACAAGCAACCCGGTGGACGGTTAAACCAACTGAAAAAAGATGGTTTCACTTTTGATGTAGGCCCGAGTTTTTTTAGTATGCCTTATGAATTTGAAGAACTTGTAAATGATTGTGGCATTAAAATACCTTTTGAGTTTGTTGAATTAGACCCGCTTTACACAGTAAACTTCAGTGGTAGTAAAAGGAAATACTATTTACATAAGGATATTAAAAAGTTAAGTGAACAATTCATCGATATTGAGCCGGATTTCGAAAAAAAATTCACTGCATACCTTAATAAATGCGAAGTGCTCTATAACGACACTGTTGATGTAGTTATGAAGCAAAACTTCAACAGCATCCCACACTATCTGAATTCCTTGATGGGAATAAATCCCGGGCATATAAAAGTGCTTGTCAGAACATTCTGGAGGCAGGCCTGCGTGTATTTTAAATCAAAAGAAGTTCGCCAGATTGTGTCACTCATTGCCTTTTTCCTGGGGCGGACCCCATTTGATACAAACGCCGTTTATACACTTCTCTCGCACATTGAATTCAAATATAAAGGATATTACAATGTGAATGGAGGAATGTACCGGATTGTTGAGGGATTGATTAATGAGCTCTTAAAGCATGATGTGAAATTTAATTACAACACAGAAATTGATGATTACAAGGGTGAAAACGGAAGATTAACAGCATTAATTGATCAAACCCGTAAACATTATACTGCAGATATTTTCGTAATTAACTCTGATGCAGCATTTTTCAGAGGCCATGTATTTAAGCGAAAAGCATTTGCTGAAAAACGATTAAAAAAAATGAGCTGGACTATGGGGTATTTAACTTTTTACATTGGTATTAATACCAAACTACCCCAGGTGGAGCATCACAATTACTTATTGGGCAACAATTACAGGGAGTATTCAAAAGATGTTATGAAAAATCCCGGAACACTTGAAAAGCCATATTATTATGTCAATGTAGTTTCAAAATATAATCCCGATTGTGCTCCTGAAGGTTGTGAAGCTTTGTTTTTTGTATGTCCGGTTCCAAATCTTCTCTATAAATCTGACTGGTCAGATAAGAAAGACATCATAAACAGTATTATTTCTGATTTTTCAAAAAGAATTGATCAGGATATTTCCGGAAATATTATTTTTCAGACAGAATATACGCCCGAAGACTGGCAGAACAGGTTTAATTTATACAAAGGAGCAGGTTTAGGATTATCTCACAGCATGTTGCAAATTGGAGCTTTTCGTCCCAAAAATTACGATGAAGAATTTTCGAATACTTTTTATGTTGGAGCCTCTACTATACCGGGAGCGGGCTTACCAATGGCAATAATTAGTTCAAAATTAGTCGTAGAAAGAATTTATGATAATAAATAGTATGACAAAAAATATCCTGCCTTAAAAACTAATTTTCCCGGAAACGGTAGTGCTTCGATTGAGCTGATTTAAGATTGTAACAAATTAATATCTAGCTGATAATGAATAAAACCCAGCATACAACACACAATATAAACCGTTACCTGCAAGCCTAAGTGGGAATAATATAAAAGGGGACAGCTTCCTTTCAAGGGGACAGCGCCCTTTCAGGGGGACAGCGCCCTAAAGAACAATATCAAAGCTCTCCTGCACATTTTCAACATAATGATTACCTATGGGGATATGAGTGTGGCCTATTTTGATCACCCTGTGGCCCAGGGCATCGATGCAGGCAGTATTCACAATATATGACCTGTGCACCTGGATAAAATCTTTCGGCAGCTTCTCAACAAAATCCCTTACTGTCGCACGGATCAGGTGTTTGGAGTTGCTGCAATAAAGCTCTAAATAATTCCCCTCTGATTTAATCCATTTAATATCAATCATTTTTAATTTATACATTAAATGCTCTTTCTTTACAAAAATAAAATCATTGATTATAAAGCTGTTTATTTTTTTATAATTATTATTGCCAAATTTTCTTAAATAGTTAGCAAAGGTTATCTCAATGGATGTGTACAAATCTTCCTTGTCAAAGGGTTTTACAAGATAACCGTTAGGATATACTTGTTTTGCTCTCTCAACAGTATGTTTATCCGAATGTGCTGTTATGAATATAAAAAGTATATGATATTTATCTCTAAGTAATTTTGCTAAACCAATTCCATCACCTCCATTATATAATATTATATCTAAAAGAACTAAATCAGGTTCATACTTTTCTATATTTTCTAAAGCTTCGGATTTTTCTTTTGATATCCCAATAACTTCATACCCTATTTCTTCAAGCATATACTTAATATCCTCTGCTATAACTATTTCATCTTCAACTATCAGAATTTTTATCTTTTTCATAACTTAAATTTAAAATCTCAATTTTTATAAAACTATACATTAATATTATTTTTTTAAAATGAGCTCCTCGCTTTAATGCAATTTAATATATTTAAAGTACCGAAATTTTCATGAAACAATTTTTTGCTTACAAAACTTTATGCTAAATTTAGTTCCCTTCATAGTAGTAGTAGTCAACTCACCATCCAGTTGATAAATAAGTTTTTTAACAAGCATTAATCCTAAAGTATTAATATTATTAATATCAATATCTTTTGGTAAACCAATGCCATTGTCACTAACTCGAATTAAATATTTTTCATTATTAATCTTACTTAAGTGAACTACTATTTTACCCTTTTCTTGATTAGTAAACGCATATTTATATGCATTTGATACCAGTTCATTAACAATAAGACCAAGTGGAATAGCAGTATCTATATCAAAACTAATATTCTCAGCATCAATATTGCATTGTATTTCCTTCCCATCAATTCTATAAATTTTAGAAATATAATTTATCAACTTTTTAAGATATGGTTTAAAGTATACATTGGACAAATTATTAAAACTATAAAGTGTTTCATGTATTAGAGCCATTGATTTCACTCTATTCTTCCCCTCTAAAATTTCATCAGAAATCCTAATATCTTTTATATACCCTGTTTGAAGATTTAGTAAACTTGAAATAATTTGAAGATTGTTTTTTACTCTGTGGTGAACTTCTTTTA
>CAZBUF010000195.1:0-6240 GCA_964495025.1 uncultured Bacteroidales bacterium
TGCATTATCCATTCGTCGGATGTATCAACCATCTTACTCAGTTCTTTGTTAGTGAGAATATAATCAGGCAGATAAGCTTCTATTCCGGCTATTTTTGCATGAGTTTTTTCCATTTCAATTAGATTTTTAAAGATTTTAGATTTAGTTATTTATTATTTAATCCTGTAATTATACAAAATATAATGTATTTAAAAGTCACATTTTATTGTTTAAAAACTTCCAATAACCTTACATAAAATATTCTTCCATTCGATCAAAGGCTTTATTTATTTCATCTTCCGGCACACAAAATGACATTCTTAAATGTGATTGCCCTGTTCGTCCAAATGCTATTCCAGTTTTAGTTTATACCCTGGCTCCTTTCATATTGAGCCAGCACTCCACCTGGTAATTTTCCTGTTCATACTTAAATGAATTTATGTACTTTTTTATTTAAAATGTTTTTTACAAAAAGACGTTGAATCTTCCCATTCTTTTAATAATATTTTTGGATTACCAAAGCTATTATTAATTCACAGGTTTTAGTAATTCTTTTATTATGCATACAGGATTGCCTATTATCATAGTAACTTTCTTCTTATATTGAATATATTGATCGCCAAATTTTTCCAGGCATTCTTTTTCTTCAATAAAAAGGACAAAAAGAAAGACCCATAACCACTGACTAATTGTAATAATTAATAATGTATACGGGTATCCTATCAGTAATCCTGTAAATGTCATAAATAAGCCGACCCCCAGATGATGAGGATGCCTGACACATCTGTAAATATTATGTGTAATAATCTTTGTTGACCATCCCCAGAGTTCACATTCACCGGATTTACGCAGCAGTCTACCTGTCCTTTTCAACAGAAAATGGACCAGAATTATACCTAAAACTCCTATTATCCTGATATAAACAGGAAAAGCCGCTGTGCCAACAAAATTTAAATCCAGCAATAATCCAGTGACTATACTTATGATTGTTAACAAAACCCATATTATCAGCCTTTTCAGGCATTTACTGCATATTGGCATTTATGTATTCTTTTTGTTTCAACAATTTCTTAATCTGTTATTTATAGTCCTATCCGGCAGCATCCAATCCGCGTGATATTTACCCTTTTCTTCCATTTCATAACGTATACATTTCCCCCAATTTCCCATACAATATTCCTCTATCCAGTGTTTTTCCAACACTCCCTTTTCATAATATTTCTTCATCGGACAAGCGATATACCATTTGCATTCTTTCATATTGAGCCAGCACTCCACCTGGTAATTTTTCTGTTCATACTTTAATGAATTTATGTACTTTTTTATTTAAAATGTTTTTCCAGCCATCCTGAAATAACATTTTCACGGTAATCAAAATATTCAATATAGGGCTTAATGTCAATTAACGGTGTTCCGTCTAACATATCAACCCCGCCAAAATAAATTTTATTACCAGCTATCCGCTTTACTTCAACAACTGACAATCCCAGATGATTAGGCCTGTGTGGGCTTCTTATGGCAAATATCCCATGTCCCTTGTTTTCCAGAAAAGGTTTACCTGTTATATCTTCCCGCTTCGATTCATGAAAATAATAAATTAAAATTGCATGGCTGAATCCGTCCAAATCCAGCAGTCCTTTTTCATATTTATTATTTAATTCTGCAAAAGCTTCAGTTGCTCTGTTTAAACCGGCCTGAATAGGAATATCACCCAAACTTTTATATGGTGTATGTATTGTTCCTATTGGTTTAATATTTATCGATTGCATTTTCATTATTATGTAATGAAAGTATTAATAAGGTTCATAATTTAATTATTGTCTCAGAGCCTGCATTTGAAATTATTATTAATGCCCCGAAAATCCCAAAAGTATGCCTGGTATTTCCTGAAAAATAGCAGGACAAATGCTTTGTTTGACTATGTTAATAATACAGACGGGGCTGTCTTCGGGATGTGTTCAGGGTAGTGCACAAACAATAAATTTATTGTTTTATATCCGGGGCAAGCCTTTGTACAAGCATAATTACAGCAGTACCATCAGTACCGGATATTACTAATGTCAGCAATGCCGATGCTCCTGTTCAGAGTAATCTTAATATTTAATTGCCTTATAATTTCAATTTCTTCAGATCTTCCTTCATTCTCCGGAGATCATTGATCCAGTCTTCAATATCCTGTTCATGTTCCAGTTCCTCGTTCAATATTATAGTGGCCATCTGATGTGTAGCATGATCCTTTCCTGATGTAAAGTTCGCTATGTCCTCATATCTTTGTATGGCGCACCTTTCACCATTCAGATTCTGATTAAGTATGGCCTCAACATAAGGATCCGTAGGTGCGTCATAAGGGCACCTGCTCAGCTTCATCCACTCTGTCGGATTTAACACCGGTGTTCCGCCAAGCTGGATGATCCTGCCAACAACCATAACAGCATGGTTTAATTCCTGGTTGGCATGAACAAGAAGTTCGGGTTCAATTTCACTGCGCATAGGACCTTCCATAACCCTTGCTCCTACCCAGTACTGGTAATATGCCAGCCATTCTTCCGATAATGCGGCATTAAGCATTTTAATCAGTCCCTTAACGTCAATTTTTAAAATTGCAATACCATGTTTTCCCATAATTATTGTTTTTTGTTTTTTATGATTTTTTTATTATATAAAGATATCAATTATTAAAACATTGTCAATATTTTAAATTGGAATTACTAATCATTAATAACCTAATTTATTTATATTTGATCGGTAAAATTATAACAGCATGCATTATTTCCGTAAATATGGCAAATATTTCCTGGCTGCAATATTTCCTGCAATATGCTGGCTTATAGTTAACTATGCGATTAACAGGCATTGCCACCAGTTGAGTTCAGGGGATATTATCACGCATGCACATCCTTATCAAAAAGAGGATACTAACAACTCTCCTTTTAAATCTCATCACCATTCCGGTTTTGAAATTCTTATATTGGATCTTATTTCAAATATCCTTGTATTATCGGGTATATCATTTTCTTATGCATTCTTTCAGATATTAATCAGGGAAATAAAAGTACAGGCAATACAAATTTTATCATATAGCGAACCTTATACTTTACAAAACTACAGAGGCCCTCCTGTGTTAATTTAGATATCCGGCATTATGCCAATTTATTGTCTGCAAAGCGATAGCCGGATATTTTCTGACTTTCGAAATATTCCAAATTCCAAGAGTATTAATAACATAAAAAATCAATATAAATGATATGAGGTATATAATCTTAATTATCATATGTATCACATTACATGTTGTTGTCACAGAAGCGCAACCTCTGAATGAGATAACCGGCAGTCAGAAAAATGATTCCCTGGAATTACAGAAACTCATTGAGCAGGCCACAAGTTTATCGGCACAGGAAGCAAAAGAAAAAACAGATATATCAAAAAAATTTCACAGCGGCATAAGGCAGCAACAGGGCCTTAATCCTAATATAAGTGTCGGAGGTGATATTTTTGGAGCTTACAGCAGTTCCGGGAATGATCTGATTACCGAGCCCAGCGATTTTACTGACGGTAATAATGGCATGTACCTGAGAGGCGTTGAAATGTCCTTTGTCTCGGCGCTTGACCCATTTGCACGGGGAAAGGTTTTTCTGCACTTACACAGAGATGGTATAGAAGTAGAGGAAGCATATATGGAGCTGCTAAACCTGCCACTTAACGTCAATCTTAAAGCCGGAATTTTTTTCGTTGAATATGGATTGTTAAACAGGTACCATACTCATGCCCTTCCACAGTTTGACAGGCCAAGAGTAATTACTGATTTTTTTGGCAAGGAAGGAATCGGGGGCCCGGGTTTGGCTACCAGTATTTTATTACCTGAGATTTTGTTTGCCGATGCAAGCTCAATTGATATCTCTTTTATCGAAGGGCGTAATGATTTCAGTTTTCCTACTGACAGAAAAGCCAGCTTTTTGTATTCGGGACATTTTAAGAATTATTATGATCTGTCAGAAAGCAGTTATTTCGAATATACTCTCAGTGAAATAACCGGCAAAAATGATTCATCAGGTATCCATAACACGTATATAAGCAGTTTTGGAATTCATTATAAATGGACTCCCCCTGCAAGGTCTAAATACAGGACCTTTGACTGGAAAACAGAGATTTATTATGGTATCATGGAAAATTCTGAAAAAGCAATTTATAGTAAAGGCTTTTATACATCCATACAGAACAAGCTTAATGCGCGATTCTGGATTGGAGGAAGAATTGGATACTCAGAGCTTCCATATGATACCGGACAATCAGAATGGGATTATTCCATATGTTTTGATTTCTGGCAAAGTGAATTTGTTTTTTACAGGCTGCAATACCAGTATAATTACAGGGATATTAACAATATGATGGGTATGCCGGGAGAATATCCCAGTGATCACTCAATTATTTTACAATTATCATGGGCCATGGGCCCTCACAAACATGAAGCATATTAGAAGCATGCGGTATCCCGGGTAACTAAAATATACATAACTAACATGAATAAATATTTATTATGAAAGAAATAAGAACAACAAAATTAAGAACACAGAGTATATTCCTTTTAATGATAATACTTGTGTTTAGCGCCTATGCAAATGAAAATAAGATAGAAATTTTATGTTCATTTTCCGATTACGCATCAATAGCCGGGTTTATTGCAAAAGACAAGGCTAATGTGAAATATATCTCAAACGGAGACCAGGATCCGCACTTTATACCTCCAAAGCCAAGTTACGCAATGATGATGCATGATGCTGATATGTGGATAACAACCGGCATGGATCTTGAGCAATGGTCGACTACCTTACTGGATAAAGCTCACAATAATAAGATTATTGACGGGGCTACAGGTTTTGTATCAGTTTCGGACGGTGTAAGAGTGCTTCATAAAGTAGAAAAAGGTGATCGTACGGAAGGCGATGTACATCTCATGGGAAATCCTCACATAAACACCAGCCCGCTGAACTGGAAAATAATTGCTGAAAATATTACTATCGGGCTTATTAAGACTGACCCGGCAAATTCATCATTCTATGAAAAGAACAGGGATGAGTTTATTGATAAAGTGGACCGGGCATTATTCGGAGATAAGCTGGTTAATATATTCGGAGGTGAAACACTTACCCGTCTCCTGGAAAATAAAACTCTGTTTACCTTTCTGCAGAAAGACTACCAGGGAATAAAGTTAATTGATTTGCTTGGTGGCTGGCTTAAAGAGGCTATGCCTTTCAGGGATAAGAAAGTAATTGCCTATCATAAAAACTGGGCTTATTTTGCTGATGTATTCGGACTTGAAATATCAGGTTATATTGAGCCTAAACCCGGTATTCCTCCTTCAGCAAAGCATGTGCAGTATATAATTGACCTTATAAACAAGCAGGAAATCAATCTTATGCTTGTTGCCAGCTATTTTGAGAAAAAATCTCCGCAAATGATCGAGGCGAAAACAGGTATCAAAGCATTATATCTGCCTTTATTTGTCAACTATAGCGATGGCATTGACGATAATTTTAAGCTTATTGATTACTGGATCGACCAGATTAATACAAACATAAAGTAATAATATTATGTCAGAAAGTATTTTGTTTCTGTCAGCTCCAGCTGTTGCATGCATAATATCTGCAGGAGTATTAAGTTATTTTGGTAACCATATATTATCCCGCGGAATAATATTTATTGATATTGCAATAGCACAGATCGCTGCATTAGGTACCATGATAGGCATATTAATCGGTTATGCTGAAGGATCATACCCTGTACAGTTAATTTCTTATGGCTTTACAATTATTGTTATATCATTTTTTGCATTTATTAAAACCCGTAGAAAAATCTTGCCACAGGAAGCAATAATTGGTATCTTCTATTGTATAGCCCTGGGTATTGCTCTGCTCCTGGCAGAAAAAATACCCGGTGGTTCAAACTTTATTACCAAGACAATTACAGGAAATATACTATGGGTCACCTGGGATAGTATCCTGAATTGTACTATACTTTTTGCAATTATTATACTTATTCACTTGTTCTTAGGAAACAGAATAAAAGAGATATCACTTGTATCTGATGATTCAAAGGATACTACAACAAGAAATAAAATCATCGACCTTATTTTTTATATCACTTTTGGAATTGTAATTGTCAAAGCTGTGCCTGTTCTGGGCATATTTCTTGTATTTATATTATTGATCGCACCTGCCGCCTCAGTAAGATTATTTACACAAAACTGGAAAAAGCGCATAATAT
>CAZBUF010000196.1:0-21946 GCA_964495025.1 uncultured Bacteroidales bacterium
ATAGCGTATAACCAATTGTTAGTAAAGAGCAACAAGAAACGAGCAACAAGCAAACTATGCTTTCGAATGTTTGTTCAATGAATTAACAAGATTGGCTTTCTGCTTTGTTGTAAGTGCAGTAATACTTACTGCCGGGTATCTGGCGACGTTATTTTTTAACTGCTGCAACAGCACGATCTTCTCTTTCAACCCTGCAAGCGATCTCTCCAGCTTATAGCCTTTAAATGACGCCTTGGATATTTCTATGGAACTTTTCTTTTGTGTGAAGATACTCAGCGAAAAGTACCTGAAGACTATCTTGTCTCCTTCGTCACTAAAATAAATGTAATTGAAATCGCGGATAACATTAAATATTATGATCAAAATATATAGTGAGATAACAGGAATTAATAACATGTATTTATCAATTTTTATTACATCTTCATCGTAGTAATTAGTAAAAAGAAGCAGGACAATTATAAGGATTACAATAATTGTAATATAAAAGCTTCTTAACTTTTTCCTGATAACAGTTCTTCTGAGGTCAATGGTCATTTTATCTTACCTGTTAGTTGAATCAAATTTATGATAATAAGCCAAAATTACAAAAAATCATTGCAACGAATCAATCCTGGGAGCAAGATCCTCCGATTCAAATAAAACTGAAATGTTTATAAGTAATTGGAATATTTTTGCTAACTTACTGTTAATAGCAATATTTTTATCAAAATGCTGATATTCAGCAATAATTATTAATTTAGAAATTATGAAAAAGATTTTTACCTTAATTTTTACGATGGCATTGTTTTTTGCATTTACAAGCCTTGTTTCCGCCCAGAAGAAAAATGCATTTAAGATTAATATTTTCAGTCCTATAGTCAAGACTTTTTCAGGATTCTATGAAAGATCATTAAGCGATGGTGCAAGCGCCCAGCTTGGTTTTTTCTATACCGGGTATAAAATAGAAGACACCAAGTTCTCGGGTTACGGCATTACTCCTGAATTCAGGTTTTATCCCGGCAAGAAAGAAGATTTGGCAGGATTCTATTTAGCTCCGTTCGGAAGATATTCGAGTTTCAGCCTTTCTGGAAAATCAACAGACGCGGTAACTCAGGAAGAGATTGAAGGCAAAGCAACTTTATCGACTTTTGGCGGCGGATTATTAATAGGAGGCCAGTTTTTATTTGGTGATGTTGTTACCCTTGATATTTATATAGGGCCAAAATACAGCGCAAGTGATATTAAAGTAGATGCCGGAGAAGAAAATGATTTTTCACTGGGCTCATTCGACGGTTTTGGTGTGAGGGGCGGCGTTACTATAGGGATCGCTTTTTAATAATATTGATCGGTAATAATTATATAAGAAGGTGTCCCTGTTTTATGGACACTTTCTTTTATATTCTTTTCTTCTGAAAAAAGTCTGTTAGTAATTTACTGCACTCTTTTGCAAGTATACCCGGAATAATTTTTGTCGCTGGATGAAGTATTTTTTTTGAGATATTACTGTATCCGCGTTCAACGTCATTGGCTCCGTAGACGATCCTGCCAATCTGCGCCCAGCATGAGGCTCCGGCACACATGACGCAGGGCTCCAGGGTCACAAATAAACTGCATTCTGTCAAATATTTGCCGCCTGTTGTATTTGCTGCAATCGTGAATGCCTGCATTTCAGCATGAGCCGTAACATCGTTAAGTGTTTCAGTGAGATTATGGGCCCGGGCTATTATCCGGTTATTGTAAACTATCACGGCACCTACGGGAACCTCATCCTTGCTATATGCAACCTGCGCCTCCCTGAGCGCTTCATTCATGAAATATTCATCCGAGAATAACTTATATGCCATTTTTTTTTGATTGTGGTAATTCAAAAGAGTGTTAAACTGCAATTATAAAAAACTTTTCGTTAGGTAAGAAAATAAATTCCTGTGAATTTTATTTTCTCATTGATGCTATTAACTTTTACTTTGCAGTTTTGGCCCTGGCAATGGAAGTAACATATGTCAAATGTGAAGCCCGGCAAGGGAGTGACTATTCTATAATTACTTTTTTAGTTATTTTCTCATTATCAATTGTCAGGTTTAGGAAATAAATGCCTTTTAATATATTATTCACATTTATTGTATTTTTTATTGATTCTTCGCTATAAACAATGCTTCCTTTTTCATCTAATAGCTCAGCTCTGATGTTATTATAAGGTTTGTCAATTTTTATTAAAATAAAATTTTCCGCAGGATTTGGGAAGACTAAAATTCCATCTGAGAAATCTTTCTTTTCTTCAATACTTCCAAATCCACCACAAAAACATTTATCACACTTTTCATTGCTTTCGTATTTTACCGTGTCATTTTGTTTAAAACACGCGAGGTTTTTTATTGTGTTAGCATAACCAATAGGTGGTTCATAATGTTGCCAGAATAAGCCGATAGTGCTACCAATACCGAATAAACAATCGTGCCTTATACTCCATAAAAAATATCCGTACTCTTTACTATAAATGCCTGTTTCAACATCAAGTATTATTAATCCATCATCATCATATTTATCTAGTATTATGCTTATGCAATATGGACAGGAATCAAAAATCAAAACTTTATCAAATAGATGATGCAAATAGACATTATGCCATATTGTGTCACCTGGTTGTTTCGAAAAGTCATAAAGCAGACACTCCGTTGCATTTCCATTTCCAGGCCTGAACCATACTCTTTGCGTATCCTGGCGAAAACAACCTATATATTCTTTCAGATTTTTACTTTCCAGACTTGTATCTGATAATAAATATAATTTATTAAATAATGTGTCATTTATAAGAGTATCCCCTTTAAGCCCATAAATCAGCCCGCTTGTTGGGTTTCTATCAATATCAAAAGTATTTATGTTCCAAATCGCATTTGAATCAGGAAAACAAGCCTGGCCGGAAGTCTGGAGTGAATATAAAATCAGAGGAATAATAAATGTATATCTATTCATGATCTTTTTTTTAACGGTTAATAATTACATATATAATAATCAGAATAATTAACTTTTTAATGTATATAACATGGCCAGGCAGTATATCGCACTATCTTCAACTTATGATTTCTTTTAAACTTACCGTGTAAATGTTTAAATATAGCTGAAAATTATTTGAAATTTGTAATTTGTTGTTTGTAATTTATTCTATGTTCCCGGTTTTCTTTATATTTTCGTAAAAAATAAATCATTTACAATGTACAGAACACATAACTGCGGAGAACTCAGGCTCAAAGATGCCGGAAAGCAAGTGATACTTAGCGGCTGGGTCCAGCGATCGCGAGATTTGGGAGGCATGACGTTCATCGACCTGAGGGATCGCTACGGGATAACCCAGCTTGTATTTAATATTGATGTTAATGCCGATTTATGCAGGAATGCACGTAAGTTGGGACGTGAGTATGTTATCAGGGTCGAAGGAACTGTGGAGGAAAGAAGCAACAAAAATCCGTCAATTGCTACCGGTGATATAGAAATTATTGCATGCAGGACGGATATACTGAACAGGTCGGAAACTCCCCCTTTCACCATTGAAGATAATACTGACGGCGGCGATGAGCTGAGAATGAAGTACCGCTATCTTGACCTTCGCAGAAATAAACTGAAAAAAGATATTATCCTGCGTCATAACATGGCACAGGAAGTAAGGAAATACCTGTCAGGACAGGGATTTATTGAGATCGAAACGCCCATGCTTATAAAATCAACGCCCGAAGGAGCGAGGGACTTTGTTGTTCCCTCAAGGACCAATCCCGGTGAATTTTATGCTTTGCCGCAATCACCGCAAACATTCAAGCAATTGCTGATGATAGCCGGGTATGATAAGTATTTTCAGCTTGTCAGGTGTTTCAGGGATGAGGACCTGCGGGCTGACCGCCAGCCTGAATTTACGCAGATCGACTGCGAGATGTCGTTTGTTGAGCAAAGTGACGTATTACGAACCTTCAGTGGATTAATGAGCGACCTTTTTAAAGAAATCAAAGGTATTGATATACCTGCGGATTTCCCCTGCCTCTCATACAAGGAAGCTATGGAGCACTACGGGAATGATAAGCCTGACATCCGCTTTGAAATGAAAATAAGAGATATTACGGATAAGGTGAAAGGTAAGGGGTTTTTGGTTTTTGATTCATCGGAGTATATCGGGGGGATATGCGTGGAAGGATGCGGCGAATACAGCAGGAAACAGATCGATGAGCTTACTGAGTTTGTTAAAAAGCCCCAGATAGGTGCAAAAGGGCTGATATATATAAAATATAATACCGACAATACTTTTAAATCTTCGGTGGATAAGTTTTACAGTCCTGAATATCTGGAGGGCCTGGCCGGAGAGTTTGACGCCGTGCCGGGTGATATGATCCTTATCCTTGCCGGGGAAAAGTATCATACGCTGAATGCCCTTGGCGAATTACGGCTTGAAATGGCGAAACGTCTTGGATTAATGGATAAGAACACGTTCGCCCCCTTATGGATTATTGACTTTCCCCTGCTTGAATGGGATAAAGAATCCGGGAGATATCACGCCAAGCACCATCCTTTTACATCGCCAAAGGAAGAAGATGTAGCAATGCTGGAATCTGATCCGGCGAATGTCAGGGCCAATGCATATGATATGGTGATCAACGGTGTTGAATTAGGCGGCGGTTCGATAAGGATCCATAATGAGGACCTGCAGAAAAGAATGTTCAGGGTGCTCGGCTTTAGTGATGAAGAAGCATCAAAGCAGTTCGGCTTCCTGATGAATGCTTTCAGGTACGGTGCTCCGCCGCACGGGGGCATAGCTTTTGGCTTCGACAGGTGTGTTTCATTGTTTGCAGGGCTTGATTCCATAAGGGATGTTATAGCTTTTCCCAAGAACAACGCGGGAAAAGATGTGATGATTGACACACCCTCGGAAATTTCCGGTGAGCAGCTCACAGAATTGTCTCTTAAAGTAAATATAAAGAAGTGAGCAGGTGATTGGAGTGATGTCAGGGGAGAGATATATTAAGGAATGCTTTCAGTCCATCTTAAGCACTGCCAGGAATGCCTGCTGCGGTATTTCAACATTTCCTATCTGGCGCATGCGCTTTTTACCCTTTTTTTGCTTTTCCAGTAATTTTCTCTTACGTGTTATATCACCGCCATAACATTTGGATGTTACATCCTTCCTTAGTGCTTTCAACGTCTCGCGGGCAATAACCTTTGCACCTACAGCTGCCTGAATGGCGATCTCAAACTGCTGGCGCGGGATAAGCTCCTTAAGCTTAATACATATCTTCCTCCCGAAGGAATAGGCATATTCCCTGTGTATCAATGAGGACAGGGCGTCGACCATCTCCCCGTTAAGAAGAATATCCAGCCGTACAAGGTCGGCTTTCTGATAACCCGAAGAGTGGTAGTCGAACGATGCATATCCTTTTGATATACTTTTCAGCCTGTCATAAAAGTCGAATACAATTTCTGACAGGGGCATTCTGAATGTCACTTCCACCCTGTCGCTGGTAAGGTAAACCTGGTTTTTAAGCGTTCCGCGTTTATCAATACATAACTTCATGATCTGGCCTATATATTCTGTCTTGGATATTACCTGGGCAATAATATAAGGTTCTTCTATATAATCAAGGTATTTCTGTTCAGGCAACCCTGAAGGGTTATGAACATCCACCTCTTCACCCTTTTTTGTAAATGCTTTGAAGGAAACATTCGGCACGGTGGTTATCACGTTGATATTGAACTCCCTGTCTAGCCTCTCCTGCACAATCTCCATATGAAGCAGGCCAAGGAAACCGCACCTGAAACCAAAGCCAAGGGCTGCCGATGATTCGGGCTCATAATAAAGTGAAGCATCATTTAACTGCAATTTCTCAAGTGATGATCGCAGCTCTTCATATTCATCAGCATCAACAGGATAAATACCTGCAAAAACCATGGGCTTCACATCTTCAAAACCGGCAATTGCCTCATCACAGGGATTATCAACATGAGTTATGGTATCTCCCACTTTAACTTCAGGAGATGTTTTCAGTCCTGAGATTATATATCCTACATCGCCGGCCCTTAATATTTCCTTTGGTTCCGGTTTTAACTTCAGCACCCCTATCTCCTCAGCTTTATATTTTATTCCTGTTGCAACGAATTTAACGTGATCTCCCTTATGTATTTCACCGTTCATTATTTTCATATACACGTATATTCCCCTGAAACTGTTAAATATCGAGTCAAATATAAGGGCCTGCAAAGGTGCCCGGGGATCTCCTTCGGGAGGAGGGATCCTTGTAACTATCCTTTCCAGGATCTTGTCAATGCCAAGGCCCGTCTTACCACTGGCTTCTATTATCTCATCCCTGGCACACCCCAGCAGATCAACTATCTGATCCTTGACCTCATGAGGCATGGCGGCTGTCAGATCCATCTTGTTAATGACCGGGATAACCTCGATATCATGCTCCAGGGCAAGGTAAAGATTTGATATTGTCTGTGCCTGGATGCCCTGGCTGGCATCAACAATTAACAGTGCTCCTTCACATGCTGCAATAGAACGTGAAACCTCATAAGAGAAATCAACATGCCCCGGTGTATCTATAAGATTCAAAAGATATTTCCTGCCGCTATAAACATACTCCATCTGGATGGCGTGGCTTTTTATTGTTATCCCTCTTTCGCGCTCAAGATCCATATCATCCAGAACCTGATCCTTGAAATCTCTTTCCAAAATGGTATCGGTTTTTAATAATAGCCTGTCAGCAAGAGTACTCTTGCCATGATCGATGTGAGCTATGATACAGAAGTTTCTGATATTTTCCATCCGCAGGTTTTCACAAATAACGGGCACAAAGATATTTATTTAATGGGAAATATTTGTGTCGGGATACTATTATGCAGTAATTTTATTATTAAACAAACATTATGTTCATCTAAAAATAAATTTTAGTAAATTTCCAGAGCGAAAAATAAATTGCTAAAAAACAGAAATCATGATCTATTTTACGGATAGAGAAATTAATGAATTACTTGCTGAGGATATTCCTTATTTTGACCTGACAACATCAATATTAAAACTGGAAAATAAACCGGCGAAAATTCAGATTTCCACATGTGAAAATACTGTTGTATGCTGCACGGAGGAAGTAGTGAAGATATTTTCAAAATTGGCCATAGATGCCACTCTTTTTACACCCAGCGGTGAATATATTGAGAAAGGAGTGAAGTTTATGGAAGGGGAGGGTTTGTCCAAAAATATTCATGCAGCATGGAGAACATGTGAGAACATACTGGGATTTGCATCGGGCATTGCTACACGTACACGGGAGCTGGTAATAAAAGCCAGGGAAAGTAACCCGGATATTCAGATATCAACAACCCGGCAGACAATTCCCTATACAAAAAAAATTGCCATTAAGGCAGTTATGGCGGGCGGAGCAAGTATTCACAGGCTGGGCCTCTCAGAATCGATACTGATATTTGATAACCATTACAGCTTTCTCGGGGCCCTGGATAATCTTGAAGCAAGGCTGAAAGAACAGAAAAATCTTATCGCCGATAAGACAATTACCGTTGAGGTCAAGAATGCAGAGGATGCTCTGAAAGTTGCCGGGGCAAGTATTGATGTTATTATACTTAACAGATTTGATGCTAAGGATATCAGGGATCTGAAGAAAGAAATAAACAAACTGAATAAAAACATAAAACTGGCAGTATCCGGAGGCATAACTATTGATAATGTTAATGAATATGCCGGGTCAGGGGCGGATATAATTATAGCATCCTGGCCTTATTATGCTAATCCCTCAGCTTTATCCGTTATAATAAGTCCGATTTTTGATTATTAGTAATCGTTTTATTCTGTTGTACCAAAGAAAATATTTTCAATGCTTTTTAAAGACGTAATCGGACAAACCAGGGTCAAAGCTCAGCTAATACAAACTGTAAAAGAAGGAAGGATAAGCCATGCCCTGCTTTTAGCGGGGCCTCAGGGATCAGGAAATCTGGCCCTGGCCATCGCCTTTGCCCAGTATATCTGCTGCACTGACAGGCAGGAAAAAGACTCATGCGGAAAATGCCCGGGATGTTTGAAGTATCAGAAACTTATTCACCCTGATCTTCATTTTGCTTTTCCTGTAAATACTACACAAAGCATAGTTCAAAATCCTGTAAGTGACAACTTTTTAACTGAATGGCGCGCGATCATACTGGAAAATCCCTATATAAACCTGAATAAGTGGTATGATATTATTGGTATTGAAAATAAGCAGGGCCTCATAAATAAATCCGAAAGCGAAGCTATCATCCGTAAGCTGAACCTGAAATCATACGAGGCAGATTATAAAATTATGATAATCTGGCAGGCTGAAAAAATGAATAAACAGGCAGCCAACAAACTTTTAAAACTTATCGAAGAGCCTCCCGACAAGACTTTATTCCTCCTTGTCACCGATAGCCCTGAACAGATCATCCCGACAATACTGTCAAGAACGCAGATAGTGAAAATTCCAAAAATAACAGATGATGATCTGGCAGCTGCAATAAAGGAAAAATCAGGCCTTGACGATGAAAAAGCCAGGGAAATAATGAACCTGGCAAATGGAAATTACCAGGAAGCAATGCAGGCTCTTGAGACAGGTGAAGAATATTCTGACAACCTGGAGCACTTCATTAAATTTATGCGCCTTAGCTATAATGGCAAAATGGCTGATATTAACAGCTGGATTGAGAATATGGTAAGCCTGGGCCGTGAGCGGCAGAAGAGTTTTCTCGTCTATTCTTTAAAAATGATAAGAAACAACTATCTGATGAATCTGGATCAAAAGGAATTAGTATATCTTACTGACAAGGAAAAGGACTTTTCAGAAAAATTCCATCTTATTACCAGGGATTCAAATGTTAATGAGATAACACAGGAGATCAATAATGCATACAATGATATTGAGAGAAATGCAGCGGGCAGAATTATATTTCTTGATTTATCTCATAAGTTGAAGAAATTGATAAAAGAATAGAATTAGTTATTTTTGCTGTTTACTTTTATAACTTTAAAAGTTTTTAAACAGACAGAAGATGGAAAAATGTAATTTCTTCGGAAGGGGATGCAAAAATCTGTCATTGGAATCAGATATAAAGGTTGACTGCAGCAATTCCGGCTTCAACAAGCTTGACTCATTTAACTGGCTGAGCGATATACCTGCAGGATATCATAATACTGACCTTGTAGAAGTAAGATTTAAGAATACCCGTAAAGCGATGTACAAAAATGTTAACGATCTGAGGCTCGAAAAAGGTGATGTAGTGGCAGTGGAAGCTTCACCGGGACACGATATCGGGATAGTATCCATGACAGGGGCATTGGTCCTGATGAAACTTAAGCTGAATAACGTTATTCTTGAATATGATGATATAAAGAAGATCTATAGAAAAGCAAAACAGGCCGATATTGAAAAATGGAAAAACGCGGTCAACCTTGAAGAGTCAACAATGTTTAAAGCCAGAAAATTTGCCGAAGACCTTAAGCTTGAGATGAAGATAGGTGATGTTGAGTATCAGGGCGACATGACAAAAGCCATATTCTATTATATTGCTGATGACAGGGTTGATTTCAGGGAACTGATCAAGATACTGGCTAACGAATTTAAAATCAGGGTCGAGATGCGGCAGATCGGAGCAAGGCAGGAGGCCGGAAGAATAGGTGGTATCGGAGCTTGTGGCAGAGAATTGTGCTGTTCTGTATTTATAACAAACTTCGTGTCAGTAACAACAAGCTCTGCCCGCTATCAGGAAGTATCTCTTAATCCTCAGAAACTTGCAGGCCAGTGCAGCAAACTTAAGTGCTGCCTGAACTATGAACTGGATGTGTACCTTGATGCTCAAAAAGACTTCCCCGATACTTCTGTACACCTTAACACTGAGGTTGGACCGGCATATCATCAAAAAACCGATGTTTTTAACAGGCTCATGTGGTATTCATATAATAAGGAGTCTGCTTCTGAATCTGTTTGTTTATCAATAGATACAGTGAAAGAAATTATTGAGATGAATAAAAAAGGTGAAAAAGTTATAAAGCTTGAAAGCTTTGAAGAAAAGAAAATAGCACCGGTCATTGATTATCATGATGGCGTTGACGAGGAGAGCCTGAGGCGATTTGAAGACAAATATTAGGATACAAAACGGATTGTTCTGTTGCTCTATTGTTCTATTGCTCTATTGCTAAATGGTTAAATTGCTAAATTGTTCTATTGTTCTATTGCTGAATTGTTCTATTGTTGAATTGCTCTATTGCTAAATTGCTAAATTGCTGAATTAAGTATAATACATGAAAAACATCCTCCGTAATCTTGCCGTGCTTATTGCATTTACCGGTTTGCTCACAGTATCATGTGATAGGAACAGGGTTTTTGAACAGTATGTTAAGATTCCCGGCAGTATATGGAACAGTAAGAACATAGTTCACTTCGACGTTAATATAGCCGATACCGTAAATCCTCATAACATCTATATAAATATACGCAACAGGAGCCAGTACTCATATAGCAATATCTTCATGTTCATCACTACTTATGCACCTGATGGCCTGTTTGCCAGGGATACATTTGAGATTACTCTGGCAGATAGCAGGGGCAGGTGGCAGGGTGAAGGCATAGGTAATGTCTGGAGCCTTCAGGTTCCCTGGCATAAAAACATTAAGTTCCCCGACAGGGGTATATATATGTTTGATCTGGAGCAGGCTATGTGGGAAGAAGACCTGGCAAATATTACCGATGTCGGACTCAGAGTGGAGCGCGCAGCCAGGTAATTTTAACCCGCATGGCGACTTATTATAATCTTTTAACCACATAATTTTAAGATGACCAAGGGAAAGCTGGAGAAATTTAAAGAATTGGAGAGTTTTAGCAATGTTCTGCAGCCTGGATTTTATGATGTTTTTAAAAAGGATTTTGAACTCAAAGGTAAATGGAAGAAGGACTATTTTAGGAATGACAATCCGGTTATTCTGGAACTGGGTTGCGGCAAAGGGGAATATACAGTCGGACTGGCAGAAAGATTTAAACAGGAAAACTTCATCGGTATTGACATCAAAGGAGCAAGAATATGGAAGGGGGCAAGGCTGGCACTTGAAGGAAACCTTAAAAATGCGGTTTTCCTGAGAACACGAATTGAATTGATCAATTCATTTTTCAACCCCGGTGAAGTGGATGAGATATGGCTCATATTCCCGGACCCACAGCCCAAAAAGAGTAAAAAAAGACTTACTTCAGGCAGATTCTTAAATGCATATAAGAAAATACTGAAAACTGATGGCCTTGTTCATCTGAAGACTGATAACGGACTGCTGTATGAATATACCATGGAGATCATTAAACATAATAACCTGGAGTTGGGATGCTTTACCGAAGATCTGTATGGATCTGACCTTGTTGATGATACTCTGTCAATAAAAACCTACTATGAGAACCGGTTCCTTGAACAGGGCTTAAAAATTTATTACCTGAGATTTAAAATAAATAATCAATCTGTAATTGAAGAACTCACGGAAGATAAATGATCTGAATTTCTTTGAAAGGGTATATGCCGTGACCAGGCAGATACCACATGGTAAAGTCACAACCTACGGAGCTATAGCAAAATGTATCGGATCCCCCGGGGCTTCAAGAATGGTAGGATGGGCACTGAACAATACCAGTTTTAATGAGACTTATGTGCCGGCACACAGAGTGGTAAACAGGAATGGAGAGCTTACCGGCAAACATCATTTCCGGCATGAATCATTAATGCAGGAAATGCTTGAAAGCGAAGGGGTGAAAGTAGTAAATGATAAAATTGAGGATTTTGAAAGCCTGTTTTGGGATCCTTCTAAAGAATTAATCTGAACCCTATAAAGATTTAAATAATATTATATTTACCTTTGTGCGATTAAAATGTTGAATATTAGCAGGATTGACATATGAATATTTCAGAAGGAGATGTGATCGGTGTTCTTAAAAGTATAAAACATCCTGGTTATGACAAAGATATTGTCAGTTTGAATTTAATAAAGGATATTAAAATTGGGACAGATAAGATCTGCTTTAACCTTGCTTTCCCAAAACCTAACGATCCTTTAAAATCGTTATTAAAAAGAACATGTCAAAAGGTATTAAATGGGCATTTTGGCGATAATGTTAAAATGGATATAAATATACAGGCTGCCACGGATGAAGCAATGCAGAAGGAGAAGATGATATTACCGGGTGTAAAGAACATAATAGCAGTGGCATCAGGCAAAGGTGGCGTTGGCAAATCAATGGTTGCTGTGAACCTGGCAGCATCTTTAGCAAAGTCAGGTAAAAAAACAGGATTGATTGATGCGGATATTTTCGGGCCGTCGATACCAAAAATGCTGAATATTGAAAGTGCAAGGCCTGTGGCCAGGATGGCAGATGGCAAAAATATGATTGCGCCGGTTGAAGTACACGGGATGAAAATACTGTCGATCGGCTTCTTTGTTGATCCGGCAAATGCTACAATATGGCGGGGGCCAATGGCCTCAAATGCCCTGAAGCAATTAATGAATGACGCCGACTGGGGCGAGCTTGACTATATGTTTGTTGATCTTCCGCCAGGGACAAGTGATATTCACCTTACACTGGTTCAGACGGTAACATTAACAGGAGCCGTAATAATCAGTACTCCTCAGGATGTGGCGGTGGCAGACGCAATAAAAGGTATAAGCATGTTCAGGAACAGTAGTATTAACGTACCTGTTATAGGCCTTATTGAGAATATGGCATGGTTTACTCCTGAAGAGCTGCCAGGCAATAAATATTATATATTTGGAAAAGACGGGTACAAAATACTTACAGAGAAATTCAATGTTCCCCTTCTCGGCCAGATACCTATAATTCTGAGTATAAGAGAAGACGGGGACTCAGGTACACCCTCTGTTTTGAAAAATGATCATATAAGTGATATATTCACGGATATAACAAATAATATGATCATGCAGATCGAAAAATTAAATGCATAGTATATTATAATAAACAAGTAAGATAAAAAAATTGTTATAAACATATAAAAACTTAAATCACATGGATAATCAGGATAAAAAAGAACTGACAAGAAGGGTAATTGAAGCTATTGACAGTATTAAGCCGTATCTGCAGGTAGATGGAGGTGATGTAACATTTGTTGAGATCACTGATGATATGATTGTAAAAGTAAAATTACTGGGAGCTTGCCATAGTTGCCCTTTCAGTCTGATGACGCTGAAAGCAGGTATTGAACAAACTGTTAAGGAGAGAGTACCGGAGATAAAGGAAATAGTGGCGGTCGATTAAATAAGCAGATTATTTTTTTTAAAATTGCAAAATATGTTTGCTGATTTTTAGTTTATTTAAGGATACACACATTATCTATGAAAGGGAAAGTCTTTAATAGTATTTGCCGGTTACTCCCGTTAATATTGATTGCAGGATGTACAACACAAAAAAATACTTTTGTTACCCGTACATATCATAATATTACTTCCAAATACAATATCCTGTTTAATGAGAATGAAAGCTTCAAAAAAGGAGTAAATAAGGTTGATGATTCCTTTGAAGATGATTATGCCGAGATCATCCCGGTTTTTACTTACGGCGATAAGGACCTGTTGTCGACAGTGGCCCCGGAAATGGACAGGACAATAAAGAAAGGTACAAAGCTGGTTTCAATGCATTCCATCACCGTTAAACCGAAACTGAAAAATAACACCGCATTAACCCCAAAAGAAAGGGCGTTTTATAATAAAAAAGAGTATAATAAATGGGTGGATGATAACTATTTATTAATAGGCAAGGCCCATTTTTACAAACATGATTATAATCTGGCTACAGAGACATTCATGTTTATACTGAACGAATTTAAAAATGAGGAAATAGTATACGATTCCCGGATATGGCTTGCCAGGATTTATAATGAAACAGGCGAGTATAAAAGTTCGGAAGAATTACTGGGAGAGCTTAAGGATGATATTAATTTACCAAAAAGACTTAAGGTTGATTTTTATACAACACTTGCTGACCTTCATATAAAGCGAAATAACATCACAGATGCAATATCCGCCCTGGAAAAAGCCAGGGATATGGTGAAAAAGAAAGATCCGAAGTTACGATATATATTCATCCTGGCGCAACTTTATGAAAAACAGGGAGACCTTCAGAAAGCTTCGGCATTATACAATAAGATCATTAAAATGAAGCCGCCCTATGAAATGACCTTTAACGCCAAGATCAACCGTGCACTGGCTTACCAGAAAGGCTATGGCTCGGTAAGGGAGATTGAAGGCCAGCTTGGAAGAATGCTGAGAGATGATAAGAATATCGAGTACAAGGACCAGATATATTATGCCCTCGGAAATATTGCATATAAAGAAGGTAACACATCCAAAGCCATTGATCAATATAAGAATTCAGTAAAGTATAATGTAAATAACCTGAATCAAAAGACACGCTCCTTCCTGACCCTGGCAGATCTTTATTATGATCTGCCTGATTATGTTAATGCCCAGGCTTATTATGACAGCGCTGTTGTGCTTATTGATCTCGACTTTCCTGATTATGATATCATTTTTGCCAAATCTCAGAACCTTAATAAACTGGTAAAGGAAATTCAGGTATTCAATCTTGAAGATAGCGTGCAAAGGCTGGCTAAAATGCCTAAGAACGAAATGTATAAAATAATTGATAATATTATTGAAGAAGTAACACAAAAGGAGCAGGAAGATATACTGCAACAGCAGGAACTGGCACTTAACAGGCAATTTGCCCGTGATAGTGAGTACGAGAGAAAAATGGGACAACAGGCTGCCGGAGGAGAAAGTATGTGGTACTTTTATAACCAGACCGCCAGAAGTCTCGGATACAATGAGTTTAAGATAAAATGGGGAAACAGGAAACTTGAAGATGACTGGCGACGGAAAAATAAAAATGTGATGAGCTTTGATGAAAGCTCCGGGACTGAAGAATCAGAACTTGTTGCTGTTGAAGAATCCAGCCATGTTAAAGCAGTAAGTAATAAATCACGGGAGTTTTATCTTAAGAATATACCCTTTACCGATTCTTTGGTTTCAGTTTCTCATAAACGTATTGAGACTGCATTATTCAACATGGGGATGATCTACAAGAATGATCTTAATGATTTTGCAAAAGCCGCTGAATCATTTAAGGAGCTGATAAAAAGATATCCACTGACACAGTACTTGCTGCAGGCTTATAATAATTTATATGATATATATATAAAAGAGAACAATAAAGCACTGGTTGAAAATTATAAGAACAGAATTATTAACCGGTTTCCTAACAGCACATATGCCAGGCTTCTTACAAATCCGGACTATGTTAAGGAGCTTGAGGCTGAACAAAATAAAGTAAATGAATACTATAAAGAAACATACGGTAAATATCGTGCCGGCCGCTACAGGGAAGTAATAACCCGTGCAGATTATGCATTTGAAAATTATCCCGGTGATAAGCTGATGTCGAAATTTGCATATTTGCGGGCATTATCCATCGGAAGGACCATGGACATTAAAACATTTAAAGATGCATTGTTTGAGATATTGTCCGCCTATCCTCAGACTGATGTAGCTGAAAGTGTAAAAAACATAATAGTGTTCCTGGATAAGGAACACCCTGACCTTAAAGAAGAACACGAAAAGGAAATTGCGATACAGATGTATGAAGATTCTGATGTTCTGGAGCATTTATTTGCATTTGTCGTATCAAAGGATGTTAATATCAACCAGTTGATGTTTAATATCATAAATTTCAATATCGATAATTATGATGATCTTAATCTTAAAGTGAAAAGCAGCCAGTTGAACCCAGCCCAGGATATCGTGATGGTTGAGTCATTCAGCAATAAAAGGGAGTCACTTGATTATTATAACAGGATAGCTTTAAATAATGCCGTATACAAAGATATTGAGAGGGAAGGAGTACAACCCATGGTTATTTCTTCAGCAAACCTGAATGTACTGAAAGAAGACAAATCTGCTGAAAGGTACCTCCGGTTCTTTAATGAATACTATCAGTAATAACAACCTGAAACCGGCTAATCCAAACGCGATGAGAAATATTAGTATTTTATGGACAGATGACGAGATTGATTTACTGAGGCCTCATATTTTATTCCTTCAGGGGAAGGGATACCAGGTGATGACGGCAAGTAATGGCGATGATGCTATTGAGCTGGTTAAGAAACATCACTTTGATTTGATCTTCCTGGATGAAAATATGCCCGGACTAAGTGGGATTGAAACATTGAATATAATAAAAAGCCAGCATTCCAACCTGCCGGTAGTTATGATCACCAAGAGTGAAGAAGAAAATATTATGGATGCTGCCATTGGCTCAAAAATTGCTGATTTCCTTATCAAACCCGTAAACCCGAATCAGATATTACTCTCAATAAAGAAAAATATTGATACTCAGCGCCTGATAACCAAGAAAACAACCTCTGCCTACCAGTCGGAATTTTCTGATATTGGTGCACAGATAAATGTGACAACTTCATTCGATGGCTGGGTTGAAATATACAGAAAACTTATATACTGGGAACTTGAAATTGAAAAATCAAGTGACAGCGGCCTAAGTGAGGTTTTTAAAATGCAAAAGGCTGAGGCAGACCTTGAATTCGGGAAATTTATAAAATCAAATTATATATCCTGGTTCAATGAAAATCAGGAAAACCGGCCTTTATTATCACCAAATATTTTTAAAGAGAAAATATTCCCTCTGATAGATGAGGGGAATAAAACAGTAGTTATTGTTATTGATAACCTCAGGTACGACCAGTGGAAAACGATCTATCCTGTGATTAATGATTATTTTATTGATGAGTCTGATGATATATATTGCAGTATTCTTCCTACTGCTACTCAATATGCAAGAAATTCAATGTTTGCCGGATTAATGCCCCTGGAGATTCAGAAACTGAACAGCAACCTGTGGTTAAATGATGATATGGAGGGCGGCAAGAATATGAACGAGAAGGAACTTTTACAGAAGCAACTTAACAGGCTGGGAAAAAAATATAAGTTGTATTATAACAAGGTAAATAATTCCAAAACAGGAAGGAAGCTGGTAGAAAACCTTTCCGGCATACTAAATTATGAGCTGATAGTTATTATATATAATTTTGTTGATTTTTTGTCGCATGCAAACACAGAAATGGACATGATCCGTGAGCTGGCAATTAATGATTCGGCATACCGTTCACTTACCCTGTCATGGTTTCAGCATTCCCATTTGCTTGACCTTATTAAGCTGCTTGTGGATGAGAATGTGAAAATAGTACTTACCACTGACCACGGAACCCTTAGGGTCAGTAATCCCGTTAAAGTGATAGGCGACAGGAAATCCTCAACTAACCTCAGATATAAAGCAGGAAGGAACCTGGATTACAATCCCAGGGAGGTATTTGAAATTAAAGACCCTCACCTTATACACCTTCCTAAAGCAAATGTCAGCTCGAAATTTATTTTTGCTTCAAATTCCGATTTCTTCATCTATCCGAAAAACTATAACTACTATGCAAATTATTACAGGAATACATACCAGCATGGCGGTATTTCAATGGAAGAGATGCTGTTGCCGTTAATCATTTTAAGGCCCAGATAATCGGGCAAATATTCTGTTCATATATTAACGTATTTTGATAAATGATAACCCTCCATCTTTACAATGTTGATAAGATTTCGGAAACAGCAAAGCAGTTTGCTGATCTCACCTCAGGATACAGGAAGTTTGCATTCTACGGGAATATGGGCGCCGGCAAAACAACATTTATTATTGCATTATGTAAGGAACTGGGGGTGGCTGACATCGTTAACAGCCCTACTTTTACAATTGTGAACGAATATATCACCGTAACCGGCAGACCTGTTTATCATCTTGATTTTTACAGGATCAAAAATGTAAGTGAACTTTATGATATTGGTATTGAGGATTATTTTGATGCCGATGGCTTCACATTTATCGAATGGCCGGAAAAAGCAGAGGATATACTGCCTGACGATATAATCAGGGTATATATTGAGGTGATAGATAAGAAAAGAAGGGAAGTTAAAATACATATTTAGATATTTATAAATCAATACCTTACCTGCTAGAAAGCAATTCCTTCAATAAAATCCTGTTTTGTTTCTTTCTATTATTATTTGAATTCTTAATTTTGTCTGCCATAAATGGCTTTTTTATATTATATTAGTTAAATTTCTTTAGAAAAAGCAAAAACTATAGACTGATGGTGGAACAGAGATCCGAATCTTCCAATATACCAATTATGTACGGAGGTATTTTGCCACAGGAAGAAATGCTGGAGATTGGGAAAAAGCATAAAAAATTAATGATCGGTATACCGAAAGACGATCATAAGATTGAACGGAGAGTTTCTTTAACTCCCGAGGCTGTTGAGGTACTGGTAAATAACGGTCATGATATTTTAATGGAAACCGGCGCAGGTGAAGGGGCCAGGTATCAGGATACCGATTATAGTGAACGGGGCTGCTTTATGATTGACAATAAGAAACAGGTTCTTAATGCCGACATAATATTGAAAGCAGCACCCCTCGATAGCAAAGAGATGGATATGCTTAAGGGTGATCAGCTGATCATCACGTCACTTCAGATGAATAACCAGGATAAGGAATATATAAAGAAATTACTAAGTAAGAAAGTCACAGCCATAGCCTTTGAGCATATAAAAAATGAGTATAACTGTTTTCCTGTACTGGAATCAATGAATGCCATCGCAGGAAATACTGCAATAATCGTTGCCGGTGAATACCTTAGTAATAATAACGGGGGGAAAGGTGTTATGCTTGGTGGTATATCAGGTATCACGCCAAGTGATGTTGTAGTTCTCGGGGCAGATACGGCAGGTGAATATGCTGCAAGAGCAGCATTGGGCTTTGGGGCTGTCGTCAAGGTTTTTGATGATTCTCCGCATAAATTGGAGATCCTTCAGAAGAACCTGGGCCAAAGGATCTTTACATCAATATTTCATCCTCAGGTACTGAACAAAGCCCTTAAGTCGGCCGACGTGTTAATAGGGGCAATAAACTTATGGGATAAGGGCCCGAGATATTTTATCACCGAGGAGATGGTGAAGGAGATGAAAAAAGGAGCAGTAATAATTGATCTCAGCATTGACCAGGGAGGGTGCGTGGAAACCTCCGAGTGCCGTACTCACAAGGATCCCGTATACACAAAGCATGATGTAATTCATTATTGCATCGCCAACATGCCCTCAAAAGTCGCAAGGACATCATCAATTGCTCTTAGCAACATAATATCACCGATACTGGTGAATATTGGCAATTCAGGCGGGATAAAGCCATTCCTGAAAGCTAACCTTGGCGTAAGACATGGAGTATATATTTATAATGGTATTCTTACCAATGAATATATAGGGAACCGTTTTGAGATACCGTCAAAAGACATAGATTTGCTGATGGCTGCATTTTAAGATATGGTTCCGTGGCCGAGTGGCTAGGCAGAGGTCTGCAAAACCTTTTACAGCGGTTCGAATCCGCTCGGAACCTCAAATGTTAAATGAAATATGTTGAAATAAGTAGTAATAATTTCATTTTAATATTCACCTTATTGTTAATTCAATTAATTTATTAAATTAATATCTAATTATTTAAAAATATTAAAACGGACTTTATAAGTACCCGGAAAAGTAAGATCATCCGGAATATTAACCTGTATTTTCATGAATATATTGTTTTTTGATGATTTAAATCACCTGTTTGCAGTAATATATGTCACTGCCATTTAATTGATTATTATCACATTTCGGAATAAATTTATAAAAGAACTTTTGGTAAAAGATATTTTATAAGTCAGACAGCTCATGAACTAGGTCGTTTTCTACACGATAAAAGTTTTATCGTGTAATGTAACGGACACAATTTTATGATGATATGCCAACAATGAACTGACTAAGTTATAACTGAAAGTTCACGGTTCATAGTATTTGCTTATACAGTGAATTAAGGTTTTATTCTTCTTGTCAGTATATATCATGGTAGATATCACAGAAAAGATACTAATAGTAACGGATAAAAACTGCAATTTACTTGCTTTTAAAAAGCTATTTGAAAAATTTGAGGCTGAAATAATCAGTGCTGAATCAAGGGATGAAGCCCATGCAAAAACCCTGGAACATGAATTTGCCGTAGCTATTATTGACAAGCAAATATCTGATAACGAAACCCGGGCAATCCTTGATCTCCTGCACGGGCCGGATAATACAAACTTGCTGCCGGTAATAGTCTTAACGGAAAAATATCCCAATCAACATTATTCAATAACGGGAATTGAAAACGGAACAACAGTGTTCTTAACAAAACCCGTAAAAACTGCTGAACTTGCCGGGATGGTTAAAAATTACCTCAATTTACATTATTACAGGAAAAGATTTGAATATGAAGCAGAACAATGTAACATATTTAAGCAGGCTTTACAGAAATCAGAGGAGAAATTATCGGAACTGAGCAGGGGCGTTGTAGATAAATTAAAATCAGCCTTTATCGCTAATATCTCTCACGAACTCAGGACCCCGATGAATGCTATCGTTGGATTTTCCAATTTACTTGCCGATGACGACCTGTCAGGTAAAGAAAAACTGGAATACATAAGTTATATTAATGACAGCAGTATGACCCTCATCAGAATAATAGAAAATATAATTGATGTGGCAAGGATTGAGGCGGGACAGCTAAAATTCAAAAGCGAACCTGTACAGATAACCAATATTATGAATGAGCTGTATTCAACGTTCACTCAGGAAATTTTTAGTAAGGGATTGAATAAGCTTGAAATAAAATATGCCAATGCTGATGATGATAAAATCGTTACCGTCTGTACTGATCAGTTTCGATTCCGGCAGGTGATGGCCTGCCTGCTATCTAATGCTATAAAACTTACAGCACATGGATTGATTGAATATGGCTACCGGCTGGAAGGAAACAACATAAGGCTGTTTGTGAAAGATTCAGGGATCGGTATTCATGCAGATAAACTTGATCTGATCTTTGATCGTTTTGAATATAGCAGTGATGAGTTTTATGCTGACCTTTCCGCTACGGGAATAGGATTATCACTTGTTAAGAAACTTGTGGAATTAATGGGCTCCGACCTTAAAGTTAAATCGGTGGTAGATGTCGGCTCCACATTTTATTTTATTATGCCCTGTGAGAAAGTTGAATATTTTGATATCAAAAGTTCAGTGGATACAGATAACTTAATGACAGATAGATACAACTGGAAAGACAAGACTGTATTAATAGCCGAAGATGAGTTTGTTAACTTTTTTTATCTTAACGAATTACTGGAAAGCACCGGGGCCAAAGTTATCTGGGCCAAAGACGGCGAGGAAGCCGTTGAACTGGCTAAAACACAGGATATTGATCTGATCTGTATGGATATCAATATGCCTAAATTGTCAGGTATTGATGCATTTTACAAGATAAAAAAATTCAAGCCTGATATCCCCATAATGGCTCAAACAGTTTATTCAAGCACCAGCAGGAAGGATGTATGTTTTGAAATAGGTTTTACTGATTATCTGGCGAAACCGTTCGAAGGCAAAGACTTTATGGAAAAAATATACAGGATATTCCAGTACGTAAAAACCAATTAAGGGGGACACCCATAAGGGGGACAGCTCCCCGTTTCATAAACGATTTATGATTTGAGGTCAGGAAGACAGAGACCTTAACTGTTACTTTTTCGTTTCAGTCGGGATTGCACTGGTAAATGTGAATACAAATAAATTTCCCTGATAATTTTTATTTAAACAATTTATTTATTTGTTTAAATATTTATTTTTACTTTAGTAAAGACTAACCAAAAAATTATTATCTATGAAAATCTTGGATCGTATCAAAGGGATAATCATTAACCCTAAAAATGAATGGAACACCATTCAGCAGGAACAGCAAGGAAATACGGAACTA